>NZ_JAYWYX010000014.1:0-87980 GCF_048147925.1 Acinetobacter sp. 226
ATTTTGTGTGTAGGCTTCTTCATTTAGAAATTATATCGCTGAAAAACCCTTTACAGATAGGTTTGTGCAACAAAGCCGTTCTAATCTTAAAACTTCAGATATTATCTATTTTAATTTTTCTAATTTAAAAATTATTGACAGTTTAAATCTCAGTTATATTCAGCAGTCAAGTTACGCTACTGAAGATTTTTTCGAAGATGATCGTAAAATTTTTGATATTAGAGCATCAAAAAAACTAACAGATAATTTATATACAAGTTTTGGTTTTTTCAAAGATTTTGGAGATGGTGATGATGGAGGGTTTAACATTGCTTTTTCTTATGATTGGGAGGGGAAAGGTCAAATCTATCTAGATCATGATACTGATAATAATGAAACTGGCTTAAGTTATAGTAGAAGAACCATGACCCAAAATGGTTTCGATTATATTCTCGGAGTAAATCAGCGCGATAATGAAGTTAATTATAATGCCTACGGTTTATGGAAAACCAGCATCGGGAATTTGCAGCTGTCACATGATGAGTTTGAAGACCAGCGCAATTCACAGGCCGTGTTTGACGGGGCCTTAGTTTGGCTGGGGAATAAGGTAGCATTTACCAAATATGCAGATAATGCCTTTGCATTGGTCAATGTAGATCAGCATCCAGAGTTAGATATCTATCGCTCTGCTACTTTGGTAGGAAGTACCAATAATAACGGTTATATGTTTATACATAATATTATCCCTTATATTAATTATGATATTTCTTTTGACCATAACCAATTGTCGATGGAAGAAACTTTTACACATTCTTCCAAGAAAATAATTGGCCTGGATCAACGCGGATATAAATTAGATTTCCCTATTCATAAAACCAAGCGGATTCCATTAAGAATAAAAGACTTTAAACAAAATAATTTAATAGCAGGTTCAGAAGTGGTGGTTGAGGGCTTAAGCAGTGATCCATCTTTTGTGGACAGTCAGGGGATTGTCTATTTATATCTGATTCAACCCGGACAATACCGGCTTAAAATAAAAACACAAGGTGGCCAGCAATGCCAGGCTCAATTGATTGTTCCTCAAAATCAATTTCAAAATTCAGAAAATCAAATTTTGGAAACCATATGCAGATAGGTGTAAAAATGAAAAAACTTTTTTTATTTATTCTAGTGAGCATGGGGGGGATTGCGAATGCCCAACATTGCTCAATTGATGGATTTACGAATCCGGAATTACGTCTGGCGAGTTACCAGCGTAGTCAGTCCGCCACTTCATTTAATATTTCATGCGATACTGGCTATTCGATCCTGTTTAATAGTCAGAATCTGGTCAGTTCAAGTGGTGTGAGCTATGTTTCCAATGGCCCTTATAAATTACGTACCAAATTAAATTTGACTGGTGCCAACAGTAATTTGTGGGGGGTGAGGCTCAATCAGGGGGCAGCCCAGCGACAAAAATACATTGTTTCAGTTCAGCTTGAGGATAATCCTTTAAATGGAGTTCCCGCAGGCAGATACAGCGATCGGGTTTCGATAGATATTTCCTTCTAATTTTCACAGGCTGTTGCTCTTGAAATAAGATCATAACTGGTGCACTTCATTTGAGGTGGGCATCAGATTGAAATACAGATTTATATAAAAATGCGTCCTTATGGCGAGTGAGATGAAGTTGATAGAGATTCATTTATTGATCCGCTTAATAATTATTAAAAATAATCCTCTTTTTCTTTTCTTTTTATGATTCATGAGTTGGTCATATCTTCTGCTTATAGTGGATCAAATATACAAATAAAATAGGTGCGAGATGCAGCCCATGTCCATCTCAGAATTATTAAAGCAACAGCCTGTTATTCAAAAAATCCGGTTTGATTTAAAACAACAACGTAAACAGGCTACTCATGACAAAATGGTCTTAGATGATCTGACCCGTTCCCGTTTGAAAATTGCCATTGTTACTGAAACCTGGCCTCCTGAAATCAATGGCGTTGCCCATGCGTTATTACAACTTTGCAAAGGATTGCAAAAGCAGGGACATAAGATTTTATTAATTCGTCCTGAACAACATCACGTCTGTACCGAATTCAAACCATATAACGAATGTTTGGTTAAGGCACATTGCATTCCCAAGTACAGCAATTTGCAGTTTGGCAGACCACAATTCCTGAAAATTCATCAAGCTGTTGAAGCTTTTGTGCCGGATATTATTCATATTGTAACTGAGGGACCTTTAGGATTAGCAGCTCAGCAGCTTGCAAAATTTCATAAAATTCCAGTATCTAGCGGATTTTATTCGTCATTTCAGGAGTTCAGCCGGTTTTTTGATCTGGTTTTTTTGCTTAAACCCATTCAGGGCTATTTAAAGTGGTTTCATAACAATACTGACTTAACCTGTGTCCCAAGTCGGGATACTGCTCAAGCCTTAAAGCAGTTTGGTATATCCTGTCCGGTGGCAATCGTAGGCAGAGGTGTTGATCCAGATACATTTTCACCAAAGTGGCGCTCATCGGATTTGCGTTATGCTTGGGGAGTCTCAGGCGATACCCGTGTGATGCTGTATGTTGGACGGCTCTCGCCTGAAAAGGAAATTGACGTGCTGATCAAAACCTACTTTGTTCTGCGCCAGCAAGATATACGTTTGGTGATTGTGGGAGAGGGGCCAGACCGGACCCGACTGCAACAGCTGAATCAGGATGGCAGCATTCTTTTTACTGGCAGCTTAACCGGGAAAAACCTGTCTGAAGTTTATGCCAGTGCCGATGTGTTCTGTTTTGCCAGTCAGGTAGAGACCTTTGGAAATGTGGTGCTGGAAGCGATGGCCAGTGGCTTACCGGTGATTGCTTATGATTATGCCTGTGCAAATTTACATGTGCGGCATGGTCAAACAGGATGGTTAAGCAGGCTTGGCAACCAGCAGGATTTTATCCAGCAGTTGCTTGGATTGCCTGATCTGCACAGATTGCGACAGATGGGCGTACAAGCACGTAAAAAGGCAGAAACGGTCGGCTGGCAGTATCCTGTCCGGCAGTTTGAACAAGCATTGTATTCACTGGTACGGCATCAGGAATACAATATATAAAACAAGAAAGGAGCAACAGTGTGAAACTCCAGAATGTAAAAATTAAGTTTTTGGAAATTGATTTAAAAGGCTGTGTCTATCTGAATCATTTTTCGCATTCAGCACGAATTGCTACTTTTTTTAAAATCATTAGTCGCTTAGGGAATGGCGCATTTTGGTATTTCATGCTGTTACTGGTTTGGATCATGCAAGGCCTGATCTATACCTTACAGATTGTTTATCTAATTCTGGGAAGCACCGTAGCGACTATCATTTACAAGATGCTAAAAATTAAAACGGTGAGACCACGTCCTTATCAGGTGCATCAGGTCATCCGTCTAGGTGAACATCCCCTGGACCATTTTAGTTTTCCCTCCGGGCATACCTTGCATGCTGTCATGGCAACCACTGTTTTAGGCTATGTCGCCCCTTTATTGCTGATGCTGATGTTGCCTTTTACAGTTCTGGTCGCAGTGTCCAGAATGGTGTTGGGCTTGCACTATCCAAGTGATGTGGTGGTTGGGGCTATTCTGGGTGGTATGATGGCAATTGCCATTGTGCTGACTGCACCTTATTTAAATATTGTGTTGTAAAAATAAATGAAAGCCGGGACAAAGGCTCGCAGATTTTCACAGATTTGTTAAAGTACAGCATCAAAGCAATTATGGTGAGAAATAGAGATGGGTTTACGTTGGACAGATACTCTCGATATCGCGATTGAACTCTACGAAGCGCATCCTGATGTGGACCCGCAGTGGGTTCGTTTTACCGATTTACATGCCTGGGTATGTGCCTTGCCTGAATTTGAAGATGATCCGACCAAGTCGACTGAAGGTCTGCTGGAAGCTATTCAAATGGCATGGATTGACGAGGCACGCTAAGCCCTCATCTTAAAAAAGCATTTTTTTACAGATGAAAAGCAGAAAAATGCGCATTATCTCGGTATAATGCGCCAAAATTTCATGTCAACAATTGACTTAAGGAGCCATCATGGCTATCGAACGTACTTTATCTATCGTTAAACCAGACGCAGTTGCTAAAAACCACATCGGCGACATCTTTGCTCGTTTTGAAAAAGCTGGTCTTCAAATTGTTGCAACTAAAATGAAACATTTGACTCAAGCTGAAGCTGAAGGCTTCTACGCTGAGCATAAAGAACGTGGTTTCTTTGCTGACCTAGTTGCATTCATGACTTCTGGTCCAGTTGTTGTTTCAGTTCTTGAAGGCGAAAATGCTGTTCTTGCTCACCGTGACATCCTTGGCGCGACAAATCCTAAAGAAGCTGCTCCTGGTACAATCCGTGCAGATTTCGCTGTAAGCATCGACGAAAATGCTGCTCACGGTTCTGACTCTGTAGCATCTGCTGACCGCGAAATTAACTACTTCTTCGCGCAAACTGAGATTGCTCCACGTACTCGTTAATTCGCAGTATTCAAGCCAGATAAGTGTTATTATACTTATCTGGTTTTTTTATTCTCTGAATAATTCTTTGCTCACATATTGAGCTTCTCCTTTCATCTTTAGGCATGGTTTAGGTAATACACATGAGTACTGAAGTCGTCGCTGTATCTGCAGTTTCAGCTGCACAGCAACCATCTCCGTCCACTCCGGCACAGCAAAATGCTGTAGAAAAAGTGAACCTACTCGGCATGTCTCGTCCGCAAATGGAGAAATTCTTTGAGGATATGGGTGAGAAGAAGTTTCGTGCCGGGCAAGTCATGAAATGGATTCACCAGTTCTTCGTGACCGATTTTGCTGAAATGACCAATATTTCCGGCAAACTACGTGAAAAACTGGAAAAGATTTGTGAAATTAAAGCACCGGAAGTGGTGCATAAAAACTATTCCAAAGATGGAACCCGTAAATGGGTATTCCGTGTTGGCGATGGTGAAGGTTCTCTTGTTGAAACGGTACTGATTCCTGCTGAACATCGCAGTGGTTTACGTCGCACTTTGTGTATTTCTTCACAAGTGGGCTGTGCACTGGACTGTTCATTCTGTTCGACCGGTAAACAGGGTTTTCAGCGCGATTTGACCCAGGCGGAAATTATCGGTCAGCTCTGGATGGCGAATTATTCCTATATGGAAGATGTGCCTGTACTTGAGCGTGAACGTTCAGTCACAAACGTGGTGATGATGGGCATGGGCGAGCCATTGCTCAACTACGATGCAGTATTGAATTCAATGCGCATTATGCTGGATGACTTTGCATACGGCATGTCAAAACGTCGTGTGACTTTATCGACTTCTGGTGTGGTGCCGAAAATCGATCAGATGGTCAAAGATATTGACGTGGCGCTGGCTATTTCATTGCATGCGCCAAATGATGAACTGCGTAACGAGCTGGTGCCGATCAATAAAAAATATCCGCTTGAGCAGCTGATTGCTGCATGTCAGCGTTATATTGCCAAAGATGGGAATGAAAGTTCACGTAAACATGTAACGATTGAATATGTGATGTTAGATGGCGTGAATGACCATCCTGAACATGCGCAGCAAATGATTAAGCTGTTGAAGAATTTGCCAAGCAAGATTAATTTGATTCCTTTTAATCCGTTCCCGCATGCGCCATATGGCCGCTCAAGCCGCAACCGGATTATTTCTTTCCAAAAAACTTTGTCTGATGCCGGTTTTGTGTGTACGATTCGTCAGACACGCGGTGATGACATTGATGCCGCGTGCGGACAGTTAGTCGGACAAGTTGCTGACCGTACCCGTCGTGCGGAACAGTGGAAAAAGAAAATTGCGCAATCGAATGAGATCATGCGCTCACAAGGATAATAAGAGGTCGCCAGTTGAGAAATCTAACATCAAAGTTTGCTTTGATTTCAACAGTATGTGTGTCTTTGGTTTTAGTCGCGTGTCAGACGCCAGATCTGGGTCAGAAAGACCCTGAAAAGGCCACCAAAGTCCGTACCCAATTGGCGGTAGAATATCTGAGAACAGGTGACCTGGATGCAGCCAAACGTGCGCTGGATCAGGCACTTGAGACTACTCCGCGTGATTCTCAAGCAAATATGATGATGGGTGTGCTACTGCAACAGGAAGGTAGTAAGCTTAATCTCGAAAAAGCAGATCATTATTTCAAGCGCGCGATTTCGGCCGATCCGAAAAATGCGCAGGCGCGAAATAATTACGGCACCTATTTATATCAGCTTGAACGCTATAACGATGCGATCGAGCAGTTTCAAATTGCTGGTGCCACGTTGGGTTATGATCAGCGATTCCGCGCACTGGAAAATATGGGGCGGATTTACCTGAAACTGGGTGATACAGCAAATGCTGAAAAATCATTCAAACAGGCACTGCAAGCCAATCGCGATTCTTATATTTCAATGTTAGAGTTGGCAGAAATATTTTATTTAAACCAGCAGTTCCCGGCGGCGACACAAATGTATCAACAGTTTGTGCGTGGTGTGGGGCAGAAAAATCAGGGTGCCCGTGCACTCTGGATTGGCATTCGCACTGCGCGTGCCGGAGGTGATCAGTTGGGTATGCAGGTATTGGTCAACCAGTTACGTGCACTCTTTCCTGAAAGCCAGGAATACCAACGTTATTTGCAATTACAGTACAGTACTGAGGCCGTATGGAAGTAAATCCTAATTCACCATCGAATCATTCGAGCGTAGCTCCAAATGCGTTAGGAAATATTCAACGTCCGGGCGAGTACTTGCGCCAGATTCGTATCAATCAGCAACGCAATCTGGAAGATGTAGCGAAAGAGCTGAATATTCCGCTCAAAACCCTGACTGCACTGGAACAGGACGAATATAAGTCTTTGCCTGAAGCGACCTTTATTAAAGGTTATTACCGGACTTATGCCAAATTTCTGGGTGTTGATGCTTCAAGCATTATTCAGCGTTTTGATGAAATTTATACCAATGATACCGGGTTGCTGCCGAATCATGCCCTGAACAATTCTCCTATTAAAATTATGGGGAAATTGCCAGGCTCCAAGCGGGACCGCAATCGTAAGTGGTTAAAGCGCATTTTTATTACGCTGGTAGTGCTACTGATTTTGGGTGCACTGTTTGCCATGATTCAGAACTGGTCAAGCAGTAATTCACAAAATAGCAGTGAAGTTTCTGGAGTGGGCGCTTCTAATGTCGAGATTCTGAATCTGGATACAGGTAACGCGCTTTCGGGCGACCAGTTGAAACTTGAGTTTAAGCGTCCGACCTCTGTGCATATTGTAGACTCGGCGGGCAATGTTCTGGCAACTGGCCGTCAGGCATCAAGCTTGCAGCTCAATGGCGAAGCGCCATTCCAGATTCGTCTGGATGATGCATCGGCTGTATCGCTCAGTTTGAATAATGAAAATATTTCATTGTCACCCTACACTGTGAACGGAAAAGCAGAATTCCGTTTATCACCTTAACAGATCAAGAGTAGAGCAGAACAATGATCGTAAATCCAATTAAACGTCGTCCAACACGTAAAATTCGTGTGGGTTCAGTTTATGTGGGTGGTGATGCACCAATCAGTATCCAGTCCATGACCAATACTGAAACCTGTGATGTGGCAGCTACGGTTGCACAAATCCAGCGCTGCGTCGATGCTGGTGCAGACATCATGCGGGTTTCTGTGCCAACGATGGAAGCGGCGGCGGCATTTGGTGAAATTCGCAAGCAGGTCAATGTGCCTTTGGTCGCCGATATTCACTTTGATTATAAAATTGCTTTGGCAGTTGCCGATTTGGGTGCAGACTGCCTGCGTATTAACCCGGGCAATATCGGTTCTGAAGCGAAAATTCGTGAAGTCGTGGCCGCAGCACGTCATAACGACATTTCCATGCGGATCGGTGTTAATGCCGGCTCCCTGGAAAAAGATATTCAAAAGAAATATGGCGAGCCGACAGGTCAGGCATTGCTTGAATCTGCGATGCGCCATATCGATATTTTAGACCGTCTGGATTTCCAGGAATTCAAAATTTCAGTCAAAGCATCGAATGTGTTCCTGACCATGGATGCGTATCGTTTGCTGTCACAGCAAATTGATAATCCGCTCCATCTGGGTGTCACAGAAGCGGGTATTTACCGTACCGGTTCGGTTAAATCTGCGATCGCTTTGGGCGGCCTGCTGATGGAAGGCATTGGGGATACTATGCGTATTTCCTTAGCTGCCGAGCCTGAAGAAGAAATTAAAATTGGTTTTGATATTCTGAAATCGCTGGGTTTGCGCTCCAACGGGATTAACTTCATTGCCTGCCCAAGCTGTTCACGTCAGGAATTTAATGTGATTTCAGTGATGCAGCAACTTGAAGAGCGTTTAGAAGATATTCGTACCCCAATGGATGTTTCTGTCATTGGCTGTAAGGTCAATGGGCCGGGCGAAGCCAAAGAAGCGGATATTGGTGTAGTGGGTGCAAGTCCACGTTCACTGGTGTACCGTAATGGTGAAAAGAGCCATTTAATTGACACGAATCAATTGGTTGATGAAATCGAAACCATGGTTCGTCAACGTGTTTCCGAGCTTGAAGAAGCTAAATCTAAAGAAATTATTCGTACAAGTTTTCCTGAGTAGATCATGAGTTCAATCGTCGCAATCAAAGGTTTTAATGACATTCTCCCAACGCAAACCCCAGCTTGGAGACGTCTTGAACAGCATCTATCCGGTTTGATGGATGCCTATGGCTATCAACAAATCCGTTTGCCTATCGTAGAACAGACCAATCTGTTTAAACGTTCGATTGGTGATGCAACCGATATCGTTGAAAAAGAAATGTATACCTTCCTCGACAAGGGTAATCCGCCTGAGTCGTTGACGCTGCGTCCTGAAGGGACGGCGGGTTGTGTGCGTGCCATGCTGGAGCATAACCTGCTGCGCGGTGCGACGCCTCGCGTCTGGTATATCGGACCCATGTTCCGTTATGAAAAACCGCAAAAAGGCCGTTACCGTCAGTTTCACCAGTTTGGTGTAGAAACCTTTGGTGTGGCAACGCCAGATATGGATGCAGAACTGATTCTGATGACGGCGCGTCTGTGGAAACGTATGGGTGTGGCAGACAAGGTTCAGCTTGAGTTAAATACACTCGGTGAGTCGGATGAGCGTGCAGCATATCGTGCGGCACTGGTTGAATTTCTGGAGTCGCATAAAGCGGATCTGGATGAAGATTCTCAGCGTCGTCTGACCACCAATCCACTGCGTATTCTGGATTCTAAAGATGCCAAAACACAAAGCATCTTGGAAAATGCACCGAAACTTCATGATTTTATGGGTGAAGAAACGCTGGCGCATTTTACCCAGTTACAACAGTACTTGACCGATGCAGGCATCAGTTTTGTGATCAATCAAAAACTGGTACGTGGTCTGGACTATTACAACAAAACTGTTTTTGAATGGACCACAACCCATTTGGGTTCACAGGGTACGATCTGTGCCGGTGGCCGTTATGACGGTCTGGTGGGGCAACTTAAAGGCAAGCCTGATCAATCTGTCCCTGCTGTTGGTTTTGCCATGGGGATTGAACGTTTATTGCTTCTGCTGGAACAGGTTGAAGACAATACCCCAACACGTGATTGTGAAGTATTCCTGGTGGCTGAACCGGCTGCTCAAGGTAAGGCTTTGGTTATTGCGGAGCAGATTCGGGATCAGCTGGAAGCAGCGGGCAGTCAGATTCGACTGAAAGTGGGCTCACAGGGTTCAATGAAATCGCAAATGAAAAAGGCCGATCAGGCCGGTGCTTTATATGCGGCGATTTTAGGGGAACGTGAACTGGAAGCTCAGGCATTTACTGTGAAAGAGCTGGCAACTGCAGAGCAATCGAATGTACCATTTACGGACTTCGTTGCACTTTTTAGTACTAAAATTTCTTCAAAATAATCGATAAAACATTAGGAAAAGGGTAATCTCATGAGCGCAATGAGTGGTGATGAACAATTTGAAAGCTTAAAATCCTTTACGAAGAAATATGGTTCTTCGATGATTACCGGGATTTTAATTGCGCTGATTGCCTTTTTCGGATGGGAATATTGGCAGAAGAAAAACCTGGCAGAGTCGCAAATGAACACTGCCAGAGTTCAGCAGTTGATGGATGATGCACAGGCATCGAAAGGCGATGGTTTTGCTCAGCTGTCTGAAACTGCAGATAAAATTGTCAAGGAAGCCCCTGATTCAGCGCAGGCGATTCAGACCCAGCTGGTGATGGCAAAACTGGCTTATGACAAAGAAGATTATGCTGCGGCTGAGAAAGCGTTACAGAAAGTTGAAAACTCGAAAGTAGACGATAAAGGCCTGGTTCAGGTCGTCAAACTTCGTCTGGCTTATGCACAATTGGCGCAGAAAAAATATGATGCTGCATTAAAAACTTTAGAAGCAGTGACTGAGCCTGCATTCAAAGCAACCGCCGATGAAGCTCGTGGCGATATCTATGTTGCCAAAAATGATATTGAAAATGCTAAAAAAGTATATCAAAGTGCATGGGATGCTTTGATTGAACGTAAAGAAGAACGTCAGATTTTACAGATGAAGCTCGAAAGCGTAGGCGTATTGGTCGATGATCCGGAAATCGAACGCCCAATTATAGAAACACAAGCGGAAGAAGCTGAATGAATAGAAAATACAAAATTACCTGTGCCTTGACTGTTTTAACGCTTGCATTGGCTGGCTGTGCAGGTAAAACCAATAAAGTTCCAGAAGTAAAACCGAATCCACTTCCAAAACTGACCCAAGCCAAAACACTGGTGCCCGTATTTTCCACTAGTGTGGCTGCGACAGAGGCTGCCGATCCATTGCGTTTACGTCTGGATGCAGACAATGGCGTGGTTTTTGCGATAGATCCAAAAGGTGAAGTTTCTGCTTTTAATGGCAAGCAGCGTCTGTGGCAGAAAAAAGTCAGTAAAGATGGTTTAAGTTCCGGTGTTGAAGCAGCTGAGGGAATCGTTGTTGTCGGTAACCAGAAAGGCCAACTGTTTGCGCTGGATCAGCAAACCGGCGAGCAAAAATGGACTGCGCAATTGACCGGTGCCTTACTGGCCCCTTCATTAATTCATGCCGGGCGTGTCATTAGCGTGAGCAATGACGGTACTGTGTATGCGCATGAAATCGCGACAGGCGCACAAGTCTGGACTTATAATTTGCCTAATGTACAATTCAGCCTGCGCGGCATGGCTGCACCGGTTGCATTAGATGCGCGTAATGTGCTGATTGGCTCTTCCAATGCTTACATCTACGTGCTGGATGCCTTAAGTGGTATACCGAAATTACAGCGCCGTGTAGCAGTGTCTGACGGGCGTTCTGATATTCAGCGTCTGGTGGATATTGATGGTGAACCAGTGGTTGCAGGCCAGTTTGTGGTGACTACTAGCTATCAAGGTCAGGTGACTGTACTGGATTTAGCTTCACAACAGGTAGTCTGGAGTGAAGATGCCAGCAGTATCCAGCGTCCAGAAGTTGTGGGCAATGGCGTATTTGTGGCGCAAACTGATGGCAAAATCAAAGCCTTTGAGATTACTTCAGGTCAACTTCTTTGGGAAAATGACCAGTTGCTGAATCGCAAGTTAAGTAACCCGGTGATGCTGGGTACTGATCTTGTAGTTGGCGATCTGGATGGCGTTTTGCACCTGATTGATCCGCGTACCGGACAGATTACCGGTCGTGCAAAAACTTCTGGAGAAGTGCGTAACTTACGCGTCATCGACAACCAGCTGTATGTTTCCACACGCAAGGGCGCATTAAGCATTTGGCAGAACCGTTAATTTTAACGAGCCTTATGCTAAACTAGCCACAACCGTATTTTTTGAACGCGGGGTGATTGAAAAATCAATGCCCCGTGTTTTTATTTAGGGTATTTACCCCTTATATCTTCCTATGCTTTCTGATGTTCAGGCCACTTTGACGCCTGATATTAAATAAAGGTTACTCTATGAAACCCGTAATTGCGCTCATTGGTCGTCCGAACGTCGGAAAATCAACGCTGTTCAACCAGATTACCAAGAGCCGTGACGCATTGGTGGCAGACTTTGCCGGTCTGACACGCGACCGTAAATATGGCGATGCTACCTATCAAAATAAATCTTTCATTGTGGTCGATACTGGCGGTATTGGCGAAAATGAAGGTGGGATTGACTCCTACATGGCAGAGCAGTCCAAGACTGCCATTCATGAAGCTGACATCATCATTTTTGTGGTGGATGCGCGTGCCGGATTGCTGGCATCTGATGAACAGATTGCCCGTGAATTGCGTACTTTAGGCAAAAAAGTCTTTCTGGTTGCCAACAAAGTTGATGGTGTACATGCTGAAGCTGCCCTGGTTGAATTCTACAAACTGGGTATGGGCGAGCCGTTACAAGTCGCAGCCAGCCATGGTCGTGGTGTCCAGCAAATGCTGGAAGATGTACTTGCCGATGTACCGGAAGATGAAAATCCGGAAGAGCATGACAAAAACACGGGTCTGCGTTTAGCGATTATTGGTCGTCCAAACGTAGGTAAATCAACGCTGGTGAACCGCTTGCTCGGTGAAGAGCGTGTGGTGGCATTTGACCAGCCGGGTACAACACGTGACTCGATTTATATTCCATTCGAGCGTGATGGCCGTCAATATACCCTGATTGATACTGCCGGGGTGCGCCGTAAAGGTAAAGTTGATGAAATGATTGAGAAATTCTCGATTGTTAAAACTTTACAGGCAATGAAAGATGCCAACGTCATTGTTGTTGTAGTTGATGCACGTGATGGTATTGTTGAGCAGGACTTGCATTTGATTGGCTATGCACTTGAAGCGGGTCGTGCCATGGTTATTGCAGTCAATAAATGGGATAACATGACTGAATATGATCGTAAGCAATGTAAGCTCGATGTAGAGCGTCGCTTCGATTTTATTCCATGGGCGAAGGTGCATTTGATTTCTGCATTGCATGGAACGGGCGTGGGCGATCTTTATCCATCGATTCACCGTGCTTATGATTCATCGCGCTTAAAAGTGTCACCGGCAAAAATCACCCAGATTTTAAATGATGCGACAGAGGCTCACCAACCACCTATGGTTCAGGGTCGTCGTATTAAAATGCGTTACGCACATATGGGTGGACAAAATCCGCCAACGATCGTGATTCATGGTAACAAGGTGGATAAAACTCCTGCAGATTATCGCCGTTACCTGGAAAACGTGTTCCGTAAAGTGTACAAGCTTGAAGGTACACCGATTAAAATCGAGTTTAAAACTTCTGAAAACCCGTTTGAAGGCCGTAAGTCTCAAGTGGATGAGCGTGCAGCTGCGCGTAAACGTCGTTATGTACAGAAGTTCAAGAAAGCCGAGAAGAAATTTAAACGCTAATTCTATAGTTTAAATTTTTCGGATGAAAAGCCTGCGTACAGCGGGCTTTTTATTTTGAGAAAATAATGAATTTCTCTCCCAATAAAAGTGTAAATTCTTTTACACTCAAATCAATTGACATCTTTTTAATGGATTCACGTGGCTCGGCTGATTCAAATTCATCTGCATCAACTTTCTGATCTGGCATGTGATCAATTGTCAGACCGCAAAACCCAGGTTGCCGAACGGAAACGCGAAGTGGCATTTTTGCGCAATCAGCTTTTATCCCAATCTTTTGAATTGCCAGTTAGCGATCAACAGGTGGTACGGACGAATTTTGGCAAGCCTTATTTAAATGACTATCCAGACTTCAGTTTTAATCATAGCCATAGCCAGAATTTCTACGCCTTGGCCACGAGCAAGCAAGTTCAGAACTTGGGAATCGATATTGAAGAACTGAGCCGTAAAGTCCGTTTTGAAGCCTTGGCACAACATGCCTTCCATCCTGAGGAAATCAAAAAGTGGCAAGTGCTGGATTATGATCCCGAATACTGGTTCAAGGTCTGGACGACCAAAGAGGCCGTGTTAAAGGCATCAGGCTTGGGAATCCGGATCAACCTGAATGAACTGAATACCAATCTTCATCCTGAGCAAAATGGCGGGCGCTGCGAACATCCAGAGATTGGCGTCTATGCCTATCAAAATTATACGCTTGCTGGCTACATGCTCACCGTGGCCTGGCAAAGTGAGCACTCTTGCAACGGGCTGAGATTTCCGGTGATTCAGCTTCATCACATTGTCTAGGCCAGAATCAATCTCAGATTTTATTTTCTGGCAATGATCAGGTTGCTCAGCCGATTCACAAATTGCGGACTCATTCGCGATAAATGAAATAAAAACTGGCTTTTGAAACCAACCGGATGATGGGTTGCCTGCCAGATTGAATCTTTGAGCTGTGCCAGTTTAAGAATCTCTTGCGCTACATCCTCTGCTTTTAAATGCACGCCCATTTTTTTAATACTTTCTGCCTGCATATCTTTGACCATGGCCGTACTAACGAAAAGCGGCATCACATCCAATACCCGGATTCCATAGGGTTGCCACT
Organism: Acinetobacter sp. 226; assembly: GCF_048147925.1. Lineage (NCBI taxonomy): Bacteria > Pseudomonadati > Pseudomonadota > Gammaproteobacteria > Moraxellales > Moraxellaceae > Acinetobacter > Acinetobacter sp. 226. Next base: position 14,391 of record NZ_JAYWYX010000014.1, read on the forward strand.
CAATATCCAGACTTTCAGTCAGGCCACGCACTGCAAACTTGCTGGTGGAATAACTGCTTAAATCGGCCTGTCCATAAATTGCCGAAGCTGAAGATAGATTAATGATGCGGGCAAATGCAGACTCTTTTAAATAAGGAAAAGCGGCATGACAGCCGTTTATGACTCCTTTAACATTAATATCCAGAGTCCGATGATGCGCCGTAATATCAGTTTCTTCAAAAGGGCCTGAATATAAAATCCCGGCATTATTGACCAGAATATTGATTTCCCCCGCCCAGGCCGAAAATTCAGACAAGGCTGTTTCCCAGGAAGCATAATCGGCCACATCGAGAAAGCCGGCTTTGGCATGTTCGCCCAGTTGCTGGGCCAGCTGTTCAGCCTGTGCCGTATTGATATCATAAATACCGACTTTATAGCCGTGCTGGTAAAATAGCTGGGCGGTTGCTGCCCCAATTCCTTGTGCTGCGCCACTAATCAATATACTGTGCATGTGTTTGATCTCCTTATTGTCTTTTTTTTTGAGCATAACAAGAAACCGGCAGATTGACGCGACTATTTGGTAAAAAAGAGGTTTTTAAACATGGAACAACTACTCCAGATCATGCGCGAATTACGTGAAAAATGTCCATGGGATCAGCAACAGACCCCCGAATCTCTGACCAAATATGCGATTGAGGAAGCTTACGAAGTCGAAGCGGCTGTACGCTCTGGAAAAGTCGACGATGTCCGCGATGAGCTAGGTGATTTGCTGCTACAGGTGGTGTTCCAGTCGCAAATGTACAGCGAGCAGGGGGCTTTCGATTTTCAGGATGTGGTGCAGGCCATTACCGATAAACTGGTTCGCCGTCATCCGCATGTATTTCAGGCTGAACAATTTGCAAAAATGAGTCCGGAAGATGTGTCTGAGCTATGGAAAGAAATCAAACAGCAAGAAAAGCAGGGTAAGCCGCGTTCACGCCTAGATGATATTAAACATGCACCGGCTTTGGTGCAGGCCGATGAAATTCAAAAAAATGTCGCCAAAATCGGTTTTGATTTTCCAGACATGGCGGGTGCTTATGCCAAGCTGGAAGAAGAACTGGCTGAATTAAAAGAAGCGGTAGCCGGACAACATTCCGATGAAATACAGGAAGAATTTGGCGACTGCTTATTTTCTCTGGTCAATGTTGGTCGTAAACTTGGCATTTCCAGCGAGATGGCATTATTGGGGACAATCCATAAATTCCGGACCCGCTTTGCCTTGATGGAAGATCAGGCACAATTACAACAATTAGACCTGGAAAAGCTGTCACTGGCTGAACTTGATCAGCTCTGGGAACAGGCCAAATTACAAATAAAACAAAGAGTGGCACATGAAAAAAATATCTTATCAAATCAGTCCGACATGGATTAATCTTGTTCTGGGTTGCTGGCTCGGCTGTATTTCTATCGGGACTGTGCATGCAACTGCCACCGATTATATGGAATGGAAGACCCAACAGCAGCAACATGATGCGCGGCTGAAGAAAAAAGCCGCTGTTACTGCCACATCAGAAAGCAATCATTATCTGGCCAAGCCTGCATTGTCAGATTCCGCTACTGACAAAATCAGCCTGAATCGTGCCAGCCTCGAACAGTTGCAGGAATTGCACGGGATTGGTCAGAAGAAGGCTGAAGCCATTATTCAGTATCGGCAAAAAAACGGTAAGTTCAAAAGCATTGAAGATATTCAGCAGGTCAAAGGCATTGGACCGGCTTTATTTGCCAAAAACAAGGCGAAACTCGCTTTGTAGGGCGGCCATATGGATCATGGATTAGTTGATTGATTTGACTCGCAGGATTGACATAATCAAATTGCCCTTTAGTCGTGTAAGCGATATGATTAGCGTCATCTTAGAATTTTACGTTCAGACGTAGGAGACAGCGTCTTTTGCAAACTTTGCGCGCGTCAAAATGTGGTTTATCAACCGCTCAATTACCTTCTTATATTCTCGATGTGATTGATGCCTTAAACAAGGCAGGCTATGAAGCTTATATCGTGGGTGGTGGTGTTCGAGATCTGATGTTAGGTTTGAATCCTAAAGATTTCGATGCAGTTACCAATGCCACCCCGGCTCAGGTCAAGGAAGTTTTCGGACGGCGTTGTCGAATTATCGGGCGACGTTTCGAACTGGCCCATGTCTATTCGGGACGGGAACTGGTTGAAGTAGCAACTTTCCGTGCACCACCCAAAAAAGCAGTGACCTCGGCTGCGGGGATGATTCTGCGTGATAATAACTGGGGTAGCATCGAACAGGATTTTTCCCGTCGTGATTTCTCCATCAATGCGATGTACTACCAGCCGCGCAAGGGCATTGTGCTGGATTTCTGCAATGCAGTGGATGATATTCACAGCAAAACGTTACGCTTACTGGGTGATCCGGCTTTAAGATTTGAAGAAGATCCGGTGCGGATGCTACGAACCTTGCGTTTTGCCGCCAAACTGAACTTCAATATTGATGAAGCAATTCTGGAGGTTTTCACTCCGGAAATGACCCAGTTGCTGCGTGATGTTTCCCCACATCGACTTTATGATGAATCACAGAAACTGTTCACCATGGGACATCTGAATCGTGTCTTGCCGATGCTGATCGATTTTGGAATCTGGCAGCAGTTATTTGCAGATATCAAACCTAAAATTACGCCGTTTATGGAACGCGCTGCAAAAAATACCGATCAGCGCATTTCTATCGGCAAAACCATCAACCCGGCATTTTTCTATGCAGTGCTGTTATGGCAGCCATTTCTGGAACGTTGCGAATTCTATCTGAATAAAGGTGTAGTAGCGGCTGAAGCACGTGCCCAAGCTGGTCTTGACGTGTTAAAACGCCAGGCAACCCGTACTGTTATTCCGCGCTTTGCAGAAACCTTTATTCGTGAAATCTGGGAAATGCAGACCCGTTTGCTGAATCCTAAACCACAGCAAATCGAAGCTTTGTCCAGCCATGCACGTTTCCGTGCCGGCTTTGACTTTTTGCTGTTGCGTGAAAAATCAGGTGATGCGACTGCACAGGAGATGGGCAGCTGGTGGGATGCTTACCAGCAAATGAGTGGTGACGAGAAAGAGCGTGCCATTAGCCAATATAACCGTCAGCGTGCCAAGAGCCGGCGTAAGGCAAGTCAAGAAGAACCTCTGGAACAGAAACTGACGCAGCAGCAAGATTCCGTTGAGATCGAACCGTTGGTAAATGAACCTGAGCCGCGTAACCGCCGGGCGCGTAAAGCCAAGTTTGAAGACAAGGTAAAACCTCTGTCGCATGTGGCAGCCAGTGCCAGTGGTGAAATTGGCGCAGATCATCCGATTATGAAACGCAAGCGGGTAAAACGTGATCTGAGTCAGGTGGTATTTGGGCCAACACAATGATCGTGACTTATATTGGCCTGGGCAGTAACTTGGGCGATTCACGCCAGATTCTGGCAGAAGCTGTACAGAAACTGGCGACATTGGGTGAGGTAAAAACCTCGCATCTGTATCAAAGTCCACCCATGGGACCTCAGGACCAGCCAAACTATCTGAATGCCGTTGTACAGTTAACGACTGATCTGGCTGCTTTAAGCTTGCTGGACCGTTTGCAAGCTTTTGAGCAGGAAGCAGGTCGGGTACGTTTGCGGCATTGGGGTGAACGTACGCTGGATCTGGACTTACTGATCTACGGTAACGAGCAGATTCAAAATGAACGTCTCACCGTGCCGCATGTCGGGGTATTAGAGCGTGATTTTGTCTTGATCCCACTTCTGGATATTGATTCTGAAATACAGGTCAATGACACATTCTTAAAAGATCTGGACATCGTCAAACAATCGACCCTCACGGTACTCGATGACAGCAACTGGGCAAATATTTAATTTTTAAGTTATTGGTATGTTCGAGAGAACTTCAATCATAGAGGAACATCTTCATGGTCAGTCTGAGTGATTTAAGACGCTTCAAAGCTGATGGACGCAAATTTTCATGCCTGACTTGTTATGATGCCAGTATGGCCAAAGCCATGGAAATTGCCCAAGTCGATAGCATTTTAATTGGCGATTCTTTGGGAATGTCAATTCAGGGTCGCGACTCGACTTTGCCTGTTACGGTTGCTGATATGGCTTATCATACGGCTGCGGTACGCCGTGGTAACCAGCATGCCTTTATCATGACTGACTTGCCATTTATGAGCTATGCCACCTTAAACGATACCTTGCAAAGCTCGAAAACCGTGATGCAGGCCGGCGCACAAATGGTGAAAATGGAAGGCGGTGCATGGCTGGCGGAAACCGTACAGGTACTGACCCGGAACGGTATTCCGGTATGTGTGCATCTGGGTTTGACTCCGCAATCGGTACATGTTTTTGGTGGTTATAAACTGCAGGCCCGTACCCGTGAAGCTGCTAATCAGCTTATTGCAGATTGTAAGGCAGTGGTAGAGGCAGGTGCTGCACTATTGCTACTTGAATGCGTACCTGCACAGCTTGGCCAGGAAATCACCGAACTGTTTCCACAGATTCCCGTGATTGGTATTGGCGCGGGTGCAGCTACAGACGGCCAGGTACTGGTGGTTCAGGACATGTTGGGTCTGACCTTTGGCCATACCGCAAAATTTGTACGTAATTTTATGCAGGAACAATCGGGTGCTACTGCCATTCTGGATGCTTTTAAAGCGTACCATGCGGCAGTTTTAGATGGATCTTTTCCGGCACCAGAACAGACTTTTCAGGTTGAATTGTAAGATGAAAACAGAAACCACCATTCAGGGATTAGCTGCATCATTAAATCCCGCACGTGCCAAGCGCAAGATCATTGGTTTTGTACCAACCATGGGTAATCTGCATCAGGGACATTTAAATCTGGTACGTGAAGCGCGTAAGTTGTGTGATGTGGTGGTGGTCAGTATCTTTGTCAATCCGATCCAGTTTGGACCCAATGAAGATTTTGACAGCTATCCGCGCACGCTTGAACAGGATCAGCAGCTTTTGGCTGAAGTCGGTTGTGACATTGTCTTTGCTCCAAGTGTGGAACAGATGTATGGCAAAAAACCGCGCTTGACCAATATCAGTGTGTCTGAAATTACCAATGATTTATGCGGTTCGCAGCGCCCTGGCCATTTTGATGGTGTGGCGGTGGTGGTGACTAAATTATTTAACATCATACAGCCGAATTATGCTTTCTTCGGCCAGAAAGATTATCAGCAGCTGGCGGTCATTCGGCAGTTTGTACAAGACCTGAATATTCCGCTGGAAGTGATTGGTGTGCCGATTGCCCGTGCAGAAGATGGTCTGGCTTTAAGTTCTCGTAATGGTTATTTAAGCAAAGAACAGCGTGCCATCGCACCGGTCATTTACCAGAGCTTGCAAAAGGCTGAACAGCAGCTACATGCATGCGTAGAACTGGATACGGTATTGGCCGAAATTCGCCAGAGCCTAACCGATGCCGGTTTCGTTATTGATTATGTTGAAGCCCGCACTCCGGAATTACAAAAAATTCATACGTTTAATCAAGATCTTGTGTTATTTGTAGCTGCAAAGCTGGGAAATACGCGTCTAATCGACAACTTGCAGGTCAAATATACTGCCGGCTAAGATGAAAGGGTAGCATGCATGAAGCGCATTTTAATTGTCACAGGGCAATCTGGTTCAGGTAAATCATCTGCATTACAGGTGCTTGAAGATCTGGGTTATTACTGTATTGATAATCTGCCTTTGGCATTGCTTCCCGAAATCGTGGCAAAACTGGACAGTGAAAACAACCTGGAACAGTTGGCGCTGGGTGTAGATGTACGCAGTACCCGGGCAGATTTACAAGAATTTGATCATGTATTTGAGCAGTTACAGCAGCATGGTTCGGTCGATATTATCTATCTGACTACGCAGGATCAGGAGCTGATTGCACGCTTCAGTGCCTCGCGCCGGCCACATCCTCTGGCGTCACGCTTTAAAAGTCTGAATCAGTGTATCCAGGAGGAAAAAATCCTGTTGATGCCGATTCAGTTGCGTTCTACGGTGCATATCGATACCACCGACAAAAGCGTGCATGACCTGAAACATACGCTGTTGTCCAAGCTGGGACAGGCCGATAACCTGATCCTGATTTTGCAATCCTTTGGTTATAAGCACGGGATTCCACTCGATGCGGATTATGTCTTTGATGTCCGGCACTTGCCGAACCCGCATTGGGAGCTAGAACTGCGCAAATTTTCAGGATTGGATCAGCCGGTGCAGGAATTTTTACAAAAGAGCGATCAGGTCGAAGAGATGTTTAATGACCTTTATCATTTTCTGGATAAATGGTTGCCAACTTTTGCCGAGGGACACCGCCATTATATGACCGTGTCGATTGGCTGTACCGGTGGTCAGCATCGTTCTGTTTATATTGTGGATAGACTAAAAAAAGCGCTTGAGGCAAAATGGTCTATTCAAGTCCTCCATCGAGAAATGAAGCACTGGTCATGATAGATACGACAGTTGACGTAATTAATAAACTGGGTTTACATGCACGCGCATCTGGTAAACTGATAGAAGTTACCACTAAGTTTCGTTCCAGTATCCAGATTGGCAAGACTGAAAAACTGGTAGATGCTAAAAATATCATGTCCTTGCTCATGCTTGGTGCAGGCAAAGGAACAACTTTACGCTTAGTGATTGAAGGAGCAGACGAGGACAAGGCCTTATCTGAAATTCAGGCACTATTTGCAGCAAAATTTTATGAGGCAGATTAATCGTGGCACGTCGACCGAACAGTTTAACTGAAGAAGATTTTGAGTCTTTAGAGGGGCGCGCAAGTAAAACCGAACAGAAAAAAGCGGTCCAGCGTATGGCCGCTTTAGGTGCACAGCTTGCAGAGCTGAGCGCTAAACAAATTAAAAACTTACCCGTAGATGAGCGTTTGATTGAGGCTTTGCTTGATGTGCAAGCAATTAGTTCTCATGAAGCACGTCGTCGTCAATTTTCACGGATAGGCAAATTGCTGCGCAATGAAAATGAAACCGTGATTTTGTCTTATCTTACCCCGAAGCAAGGTTTGAAAAAGACAGCCCAATTACAGCGCTGGGTTGATCGAATTGTCAAAGATGGTGATCCAGCCATCAATGAGTTTACCAAAACCTATAATGCGACAGAGCGTCATACTTTGCGCCAGCATTATCTTCGGGTGCATCGTGATTTAAAAAATCAGGCTGCTGAAGAAGAAGTGAATGCGTCCAAATTAAAGCTGTTTAACTATGTACAGCAAGTAGCGCTGATTTCAGATAACTAATTTCTACTTTTTGAAAAAGCGGTCTTTATAGGCCGCTTTTTTTATGCCAGATTTAATTTAATTTTCTTAAATATGAATTACCTATAGCCTCTGTCTTTTCTTCTCCTGATTTTCATTTCTATCACTAGATAGATCAATAAAACAAAAAAATTCCGCAATTAATTTGTTAACGAATGTAATTCATTTACAATTCTCAGCTGCTTTTGTGAATTTTTTTTGATCGAAATTCTAAATTTCAAAGATGTTCTACCGTATAATTGTTAAGATAATTTTAATAATTAAAAGCTCATTCTGAGTTGGATAGGAGTGAAAATAATCAGTGGGGAAGTGATTTATTTGATCTCACTCTAAAGCTATATCATTGAAAAAAGATTAGCTTTTATTTAAAGCACGGTAAAAAGCGATGCTGGGTATTTTTTGGTCAATAGTGTGTTAAGGTGAGTACAAATAAACATGTTTATTTAAGGTGAGATATATTAATTTCAAACACTTATGTAGCATTTTTTTTGAATAACAAATTTTCAAGTTATTCTTAATTAATTAAATATCAGTGCTTTGTGGCTGTTAATGTATCTGGATAGAAACAGGTTAACAAATCCTTTAATCTATATGTGAGTTTTCATCGTTGAGTAAATATAGAATCTTTGTTATTGATTGTATAAATTTGGTCGGCTGTGTTTCCTATATTCTATAAACATTCAAAGAGGCAGACATGGAACTAAAACTGCTAGAGGTCGGTCAGAATACGGAGCTCTTAAGCTCGTGCCGTATATCTCTCATTTTAGGTGTCTATACCTCTGATAATTTATTAGACACCTTCTGTAATGTTGCCCGTAAAGTCCTGGATGTTAAAACCAGTATTATCGGCTTTCATACGGAACCTTATATCTGGTACAGCTGTCCGCGTGGTTTCCGGGGTCTGCATGCTCCCCAGGATGTTAGTATACCTGCATATCTGCTACAGGCAGATGTGATAGATTGCCTGCATCCCGCATATGCAGAACTGTCAGACTACTTGAAAAGTCTTGGCGTGATGCATCAGCGACTTGTCGCATTTAATTTAAAATCGGGTCAAGGTGATTCTTTAGGTCAGGTTGTGTTCTTTGATGATCAGACTGACCTGTTTGATCAGGAAGATATTGCCACTGTAAAACAATTTGCTGAAAGTTTAGTGAATCGTATCAAACTCAATCAGGAACATAATAATCTGAAAGAGTTATATGAACAGCAATGTGCACAAAACTTCAGTAAAACCAAATTTTTCCAAATTATCGCGCATGATCTGCGTGCGCCATTTCATGGCTTGCTGGGTTTTTCCGAAGTCCTGGCGCAGGAACGTGACACACTGGATGAATCTAGTATTCAGAGCATTGCGGATTATTTATATGATAATGCGCAAGCTACCTATAATCTGCTGGAAAGCCTGCTGACCTGGGCGATGGCAGAGGGTGGACGCTTTGTTTATCATCCGATTAATTATGAGCTCAAGCAGTCCAGTAAAATTGTCTGCAGTGTACTGAAAAGTCTGGCTTTGAAGAAAAAGATTGAATTAATCGACAATATCCCGGAAGACATTAAGGTTCATGCGGATATTAATATGATTACCTCGGTATTGCAGAATCTGGTGTCCAACGCGCTGAAATTTACGCCAGTCGATCAAGACGGTAAAGTCATTTTAGCAGCCGAAATGGAAGGCGAGCAGGTTAAAATTACCATTCAGGATACAGGTTTGGGCATGACTGAAGAGCAGATGCAGAATCTGTTCAAACCGACGCTTGGTGTCAGTGTCAGAGGTACAGCTGAAGAGAAAGGTGCCGGTTTAGGTCTGGTACTGTGCAAGCGCTTTATTGATCTGAATCATGGTCAAATTAGTGTGAATTCCAAAGAGGGCAGAGGCACTATCTTTACCGTGTATTTACCGATGGTCACCAATGATCATCAGGCACTGGTGCTTGAAGACCTGCAGGCCGAGCAGTCTTAAAAATAAATTTCAAACTAAACATTCCCCTTGAGACAAAACTCCTGCTATAACTAAGCAGAATGTTTCAGGGGAAGAGTTGAGTGATGAATGCAGTACAATTGCAGAAAACCTTAAGAGCCAGCCAATATGCGGAACAGGTATTGGCCAATCACCAGAGTTTGCTGGAACAGGATTATGCAATTGACCAGTTTCAGGGTTCACTCAGTCGGGAATACATTGATCAGCTGGTACAGGACTGCATCCTGAATATTACTGATGAAGCCGCCTGGATGCGTGCAATGCGTATTCTGCGGGCCCGTCTGATGTTTCGCTGGATCTGGCAGGATGCCAACCAACTGACCGATGTTATCACTCTGACCCAAGAACTCTCCGATTTTGCTGATGCCAGCATCTGTGCAGCAAAAGATTTTGCCCGTATTCCGCTTGTTGCCAAGTATGGCCAACCGATTGGCTATAATGGAAAAGTACAGGATCTTATTGTCATTGCCATGGGGAAACTCGGGGCACAAGAACTTAATCTTTCCAGTGATATTGATCTGATTTTCGCCTTCGACGAGCAGGGTGAAACCGATGGGCGTAAATGTATTGATGTGCAGCAATTTTGCATACTCTGGGGGCAGAAACTGATTCATTTGCTGGATCAGATCACTGCTGACGGTTTTGTATTTCGCGTCGACATGCGGCTGCGTCCCTGGGGAGATGGTTCAGCACTGGCAATCAGTCACGCGGCCTTGGAAAAATATTTGAGCCAGCATGGGCGTGAATGGGAGCGCTATGCCTGGATCAAAGCACGGATTGTCAATCCAAGTCCGGAAGGCGATGAGCTGCTGGAGATGACCCGACCATTTGTATTTCGTAAATACGTCGACTACAGTGCTTTTGAAGCCATGCGCGAAATGAAAGCCATGATCGAGCGTGAAGTACAACGCCGGAATATAGAAGATGATATCAAGCTCGGAGCTGGCGGCATTCGCGAAGTCGAGTTTATCGTGCAGGTTTTCCAGTTGATTTACGGCGGCGCCAAGCTTGAATTGCAGGATCGCCAGTGTCTGGTGAATCTGAATCATCTGGATGATGCCGAATTGCTGGACGAACAGGCAGTACAGGAACTGGAAGATGCCTATCTTTTTCTGCGCCGGGTTGAACATGCGATTCAGGCACTGAATGATCAGCAAACACAATCATTGCCGACTGAGCCAGAATTAAGGGCGCGTATAACAGATACCCTGGGTTTTGCCGATTGGGACAGCTTTATGGCGTATCTCAATGCGAAGCGTAGCAAGGTGATGTATCAGTTTGATCATTTGATTAAGGAAAATGGTCCGGATACCCTGATTGAAAGTTTTTCACAGCTAGAAAACCGACTGCAAGAAGTTTTGGATGACAATGCAAAAAATCTTGTCTATGAGTTTTGGAATGGGCATGCCTTAAAAAAATTACCAGCCAAAGCAGTGCAGCGTTTAAAAACTTTTTGGCCACATTTAATCGAAGCAGTTTTACAGTCAGATGATCCGCAGACAGCACTGGTACGACTGATGCCCTTGGTGGAATCGGTAATGCGCCGTACGGTATATCTGGTGATGTTAATTGAGAGTAAAGGGGCTTTGCAGCGACTGGTGAAGATGGCCACGGTCAGCCCATGGATTTGTGAAGAACTGACCCATTATCCGGTGCTACTGGATGAATTCCTGTCGATGGATTTTGAATTGCCAAAACGTAAGGATCTGGAAGATTCCTTGCGCCAGCAACTTTTACGGATTGAAATTGATCAGGTCGAAGACCAGATGCGGGTTTTGCGCCTGTTTAAAAAATCCAATGTACTTGCTGTGGCCGCCAGTGATGTGCTGGCTGAAAGTCCTTTAATGAAAGTTTCCGATGCCTTGACCGATATTGCTGAAGTATCGGTGAATGCAGCGCTGCATCTGGCCTATCAGATTGTTGCGAAAAAACATGGTTTTCCTCTGGATGCAGAAGGGCAGCGCTGTTCAGTCGAGCATACGGCTTTTGCAGTCATTGGTTATGGTAAAGTCGGTGGAATTGAACTGGGTTATGGCTCGGATCTGGATCTGGTCTTTATTCACTATATGAGTGAGCAGACCGATACAGATGGACTCAAGCCGATCAGTGGCTTTGAGTTTGCCATGCGCGTGGCGCAAAAATTCATGTCCCTCATGACCACGCAAACTCTGGATGGGCGTGTTTATGAGGTCGATACCCGCTTGCGTCCATCGGGTGAAGCTGGACTTTTAGTGACCAGTTTAAAAGCCTTTGAACAATATCAGTTCAAGAGCGCCTGGTTGTGGGAGCATCAGGCCTTGGTACGAGCCCGTCCAATTGCGGGTGAAATGAGTTTAAGGAAAAAGTTCGAAGTTTTGCGCCGGGATATTCTGACTCAGCCTCGCGATGAAAATTATGTACGGGCAGAAGTACTGAAAATGCGTCAGAAAATGAAGGAGCATCTCGGTTCTTCTAAAGAGCAAAAAAAAGATGGTATTTTTCATTTAAAACAAGATGCAGGTGGTATCGTAGACATCGAATTTATGGCACAGTATGCGGTGTTGGCTTGGAGTGGGACGAATAAAGATCTCGCCCATTTCTCCGACAATGTACGAATTCTTGAGGATGCCGCAAAATCAGGTTGCTTATCCAGCGACGATGCGACTGCTCTGATTCAAGCTTATCTCCGTGAACGCGCCGAGAGCCATCGCTTAGCCCTTGCAAATCAATCCATGCAAGTGTCTGCAAGCGACTGGCACGATACCCGAATGACCGTTTGCAAGTTATGGCAAAGACTGATTGATCCAAGTGCAGACTTTGTACTGGATAGTGAATAATTGTGAGAAATTGGAGTTTGTGGCATGAATTTGGCTGATCGTGATGGTTTCATTTGGCAAGATGGACAACTAGTTGACTGGCGTGAGGCAAAAACTCACGTATTAACACATACTTTGCATTACAGCATGGGTGTGTTTGAAGGTGTCCGTGCTTATGAAACCCCGAATGGAACGGCTATTTTCCGTCTGAGAGAACATACGAAGCGTTTGTTGAATTCTGCAAAAATTTATCAAATGAAAGTTCCATTTGATCAAGCAGCATTAGAGCAAGCTCAAATTGATGTTGTTCGTGAAAACAAATTAGCGTCTTGCTATTTACGTCCAATTATTTTTATTGGTTCTGAAAAACTCGGTATTGCTGCAACTGACAATACCATTCATGCCGTAGTTGCGGCATGGAGCTGGGGTGCTTACCTCGGTGAAGAAGCAATGGCGAAGGGTATTCGCGTAAAAACTTCTTCATTTACCCATCATCATCCGAACGTCACTATGTGTAAGGCCAAAGCATCAGGCAACTACACGCTGTCGATTCTTGCGCATCAGGAAGTGGCACATTCAGGTTATGACGAAGCAATGCTGCTCGACCCGCAAGGTTATGTATGTCAAGGTTCAGGCGAAAACGTATTCCTGGTACGTGATGGCGTGATTCATACGCCTGATATCGCAGGTGGTGCGTTGGATGGTATTACCCGTCAAACCATTATTACCATTGCTAAAGACTTGGGTTATGACGTAATTGAACGCCGTATTACCCGTGATGAATTTTACATTGCAGATGAAGCATTCTTTACCGGTACTGCTGCAGAAGTAACACCAATCCGTGAATACGATGATCGTCAGATTGGTGAGGGTGTACGTGGTCCAATCACCACTCAAATCCAGAAAGCTTACTTTGATGCGGTTCAGGGCAAAGATCCTAAATATGCACACTGGTTAACTTATGTGAAGTAATTCAGAATTTACTGCTTGAAAAAACCTCTCATTTGAGAGGTTTTTTTTAACTGATGTACTTATTCTGCCGAACTTATGTCATCATATTCAGCATCAAGAAGATTTTAAGATGAGCTTAGGCATACGCAATGAGTAACATCGTTATTTGTATGAAATGGGGAACCAAATACGGTTCGGAATACGTCAATCGTTTATACAATATGGTTAAACGACATACGACAGTGGACTTTAAAATGGTCTGTCTGACGGATCGTACTGAAGGCATTGATCCTGCAGTACAATGTTTCCCTATTCCACCTTTGGCATTGCCTGAAGGTGCGCCTGAGCGTGGCTGGAACAAGCTGTCCACTTTTGAACCTGATCTTTATGGTTTAGAAGGCAATGCACTCTTCCTCGATCTTGATGTGGTGATTGTCGATAATATCGATGAGTTCTTTACCTATCCGGGCGACTTTCTGATTATTCATGACTGGAAACGGCCGTGGCGTATTACCGGTAACAGTTCGGTTTACCGGTTTAAACTGGGTGCTTTCCCAGGTCTGTTACCTTATTTCCGTGAACATTTTGATGAAATTCGTCAAAAATTCCGTAATGAGCAGGCTTATCTGTCTTGGTATGTAGATCGGGAGAAGAAACTGAGCTACTGGCCAGAGAGCTGGTGTAAGAGCTACAAATACCATTGCCTGCAAAAAATTCCGATGGCTTATTTTAAGCCGCCGGTAAAACCTGAAGGTGCCAAAATCATTGTTTTTCATGGTGAGATTAATCCGCCAGATGCAGTGAATGGTGGGGGTGGTAAATGGTATCGTTATGTGCTGCCATCGCAGTGGATTAAGGATGCGTGGCAGTAAGCGGAATAAATGTAGGATTGGAAGAGACTTGATTTCAAATGCCTGTGAGAAAAAAAAGTAAATTCGAACAATGGTTTTCATTTAGTCGCCATCAACGTCGATTTGGGGCAGACAAGGTCTACGCTCAGTTTAATGACGTAGACCTCGATGCACTTAAAAACCAGATGATTGGTGGTGAAGAAGTTCGCTATACCTATGGTTCGGCTAAAGATTTAAATGAACATATTGAACAGCTTGAACAGGAATTTGTGGGTCAGTCTGCGCTCAATCATTATCATGCCAGCTTGATTGTACTCATTCGTCGTGAAGTTGATGTTCAGAATAACTATGCAAGATTTAAAGAATTATGGTTGAGTGAGCGTGACTATTTACTGGCTTCATTAAATACACGCTGGTTAATTTCTGCCTGTGATACTTTTATTGATTTAGAAGATGATCCGCTATTACAAGCAATTCTGATGAATGCAGTGGTACTGATCAACACTATTAAACTACAGGAAACTGAACGTTTTTTATGTGACCAGTCTTTAACAGTAAATCCGGAACATCAGCAGTTATTGCAGCAACAGCGTTATGCCTTATTTGATGGTACGGCTGCATTTGCGGTTGGAACTGATGATACTTTACGTAATATGCGCTGGCGTCTCGAGCAAATATGTGAGGCCCATGAACTGGGTCAAATTGTAATTGAGATTTTTGACAGATTACAGCTTGATCAGAATAATAATGTATATTCACGTTTTAAACAGCGTCACACTCGTGAAAAGACGAGATGGTGGTAATTGTGAATACTTTAATTATCAATTTAAAAAGTTCACAGGATCGTCGTGATTTTCAAAAAAGACAATTTGAGAAATTAGGACTGGATTTTGAAATATTAGAAGCATTTTCAGTTGCTGATCTGAGCGAAGAGCAATACCAAAAACTTGGTTTTGGCTGGCAAAGGCCTTTGCGTAAAGTTGAGGTGGCTTGCTTTCTCAGTCACCAAAAAGCCTGGGAAGAAGTACTAAAAAGGAATCAGCCCTGTTTAATTCTTGAAGATGATGCAGTACTGGCTTCCAATGCAAAAGAAATTTTAAACGAAATTGAACAGCAACAATTTCCAGATGTGGACTTAATTAATCTGGAAGTAAGAAGCCGTAAAAAAATTATAAGTCGGACACCCGTGTGTACCTTAGATCATACTCAGGTCAAATTATATGATTTATATCAAGATCGTACCGGAGCAGCAGGTTATATCCTCTACCCGAGTGGCGCGCAAAAATTATTAAATCGTTTGGCAAAAACTGCACCGGCAATTGCAGATGGATTTATATTTTCTGCTTATGAATTACATTGTTTGCAAGCTGAACCTGCAGTGATTATTCAAGAAGACCAGCTTGGCGCATATGGCCTCCTGCAACAAGGGTGTTTTGATTCGACTATTGGCCGTTCTGAACACTTTAAGCCTGAATTCAGCTCTATCAAAGAAAAATACAAGTTCAAAAAAAGACGATTAGCGGGACAAATTGCGATGGCGATACGATATTTACAAGTGATGGGGAGAGCAGAAAAAAGAATGATTAAATTGAATCAAGAAAAATTTATTCAGGATTAATACTGTATGAAAAAAACCATCGTATTGGCTATTTTTACTTTACAGGGAAATGGGGCAGAACGTTTTGCTTTAACTTTGGCAAAGGGTTTAATTGATGCGGGTCATGAAGCGCATATTGTCTATTTTAAAAATATTATAGATTTACCGATACCTGAAGGCGTAAAACTCCACTTTTTTGATTATCAAAAATATCGTGCAATTCCTAAATTTATGCGTTCCGGTATTGCAGCCAAAGCATTTGATAAATTTGTACTAAAAAATATCGGCACACCTGATCTAGTGCTTTCAAACTTATTGCCTGTCGATTTTATTTTGTCTAAAAGCCAATTGCCTAATGTTCATTTAGTCATTCATAACACGACCAGTCTGGAATATGGTGAAAGACTGGAAGGAATGCGAAAAGAGCTCACCAAGATTTATTTGGCGAAACCATGCGTAGCAGTCAGTCAAGGTGTTGAGAAAGATTTTATTGAGGTTTTTGGCCGTAAAAGCAAAATAACCACTATTTATAACCCGATTGATGTTAAGCAAGTCGTTTCAACAGCTAGCGAATATGTGCCAGATATTGATACACCCTATATTGTGAATGTTGGAAAATTTAAACAACAGAAGCGCCATGATGTTTTAATTAAAGCGTATGCAAAAGCGAATGTTCAGGAAAAATTGGTTTTGGTGGGTACGGGCGAATTATTAGAGGCATCTAAAAAATTAGTTAAAGATTTAGGTATTGAAGATAAAGTTGTTTTTACAGGTTTTAAAAAAAATCCCTATCCCTATATGAAGCATGCAAAATTTATGGTGTTGTCATCTGATTTTGAAGGGTTGGGGTTGGTCATTTTAGAATCTTTAGCTTTGGGTACACCTGTAATTAGTACTGATTGCCCATCAGGTCCCAATGAAATTTTGCCATCTGATAGTTTGGTTAAGCCTGGCGACATTTCGGCATTATCAGATAAAATTTCTGCATATGCACAGCAAACAGATAATAATCCAGTTAGCTTGGATCGAAAATTTTTACCTGATTATGCCGCCAGCCAATATTTAGATCTCATTATTTAAATTATTTAAAGCTGATTATTGATGATAAGGCTTCCTTAAGCGCTTTTTGAGGGAACGTAAAAGGCGACTCATTAATTTGGACAGGTAAAACCCATTTATTCCCAAATTTAAGCACTGGTATAAAAGTCGATTATGCTCATTTTTGATTAATTTGCCAGAAAAAGGCAATTGCTGAATTTGTTGAGAAAATTTTTTCCAGTTCAGTTTTGCAGTCTGCTTATTTTTGTATTTGGTACTTTGATGGATATAAATATAAAAAAAATGCATTAATGGAATGATAAAAATCGCCTGTACCTTGGTTTTCTCAATGAGTATTGGAATAAGTTGTTCGAGACAGGCCAACGATTTATCAATATTAGCACCTTGTTTAGAGTTTGTAGCACTACTTGAGCGTATCCGGTATCCATATAAGGGTTTAGGAATCGTATAAAATGATGTGGCTTTTATCATTATACTTGGAATGGTTGCTGCATCTTCATAGTGAGTTAGTTCTGGGAATTTAGTATCTTTAAACAGGCTGGTTTTATAGACATGAATTCCAGAAAACCAGCGATTATAGTTGAAAATTTCAATGAGAGCATTTTCACTGCTGGGTAAATTACTAATCTGTTGATTGACAAAGTGAGGAATAAATTGATCAGTACTTGATTTTAAATCTTCAGAAAGCTTTTTATATCCAAAACTCACTACATCTACATTATTTAAAAGAGCTAAATTTATCTCTTTAACGTAAGTCTCTAAAAGTACATCGTCTGGATCCACGAAAGTAAGATATGTACCTTTTGCATGTGAAATACCGAGATTCCTAGCAGAACTGACACCTGAATTTTTCTGTTGAAAGATTCTGATATTTTTTACGAGAGATTTAGGTTGCTGATTCAAATAATCTTTTAAAATTTCAATAGAATGATCTGTTGAGCCATCGTCAATACATAGAATCTCAATCCGATCATCTAACTGGTCGATGATGCTTTGAAGACAGTCAACAATATACTTCTCAACATTATAAATGGGGATGATGATAGTTAAATAAAGCATTTTAGTAATGATCATTCTTGATAAGGTTTAAAAATTTATTAACCATCGTTTCATTTGAGAGCAGTTTTTTCTCAAAAGAAGTACGATAGGTTTGATTCAGATTTTGATCTATTTTCTCTGCCAATTCATCTATATTTTGGGGAGTAACCAAATTTTCTTCTAAATTTGCGATGCTCAATTGGTGAGAAATCGCATCGCTTACATTATAGGCAATTACAGGAACATCAAGGTAAAGTGCTTCTGAGATGACTAAACCATAACCTTCACTGCCCGAGCTGGAAATTAATAACCGACTTTGCTGAATATATGGATACGGATTGTTGACCCATCCCATAAATTCTACGCGACTTTCAATATTTAGTTGTTTACATAAATCCTGTAGTGAAGGCTTTAAATCACCCTCTCCTACAATCAGCAGGTTTTTCGCTTTTTCAGATTTTGCAAATGCCCTGATAGCATGTTCTGGCTGTTTTTCCTGGCTTAAACGACCAACAAATATGCAATCCCAGATCTTTTGGGCTTCTATTAATTTTTGTTGCTCAATATGTTTTATATCAAGACCATTATAAATTGTTAAAATTTGTGAGTGGGGTAATAAGTGCTTATAATCTTTTTCCAGATTCTGGTTAACGGTAATAATATTTTTTCCGTCAAAAAGTTTAATAAAATATTTCTTATCGAGATAATGTCTTCGGTATTCTTTATACCATCTGAAAGGATTATTGGTCTGTTTTCTGGATGATTTGAAAATCTCGCCATGTATCCATAACCATATATTTCCACTGATAAAATCGGAAAGACAGAATGCAAATGCATGCGATAAAATAATAAGATCCGGCTGTATATCTGAAATTATTGTATTAATCTTTTCTATATCGGCTGTTGGTGTTTCTCGTTTTCTGAGTAATTTACCTGAACAAATACACTGATTAAAACTTTCTTTTATGAAGTTAAGATTCGTGGGAATGTCCATTTTAATCTCATGATGATTTAATGGTACAACCGTGACTTGATGCCCAGTCTTTTCTAAATTTGTAGCGGTATCAAGAAGAATTTTTTCTGCACCCCCTCCTTTAAGATGATCCACTATAAATAATATATGGTATTGATTAAATTCTTTTTTCATCAGACGCTATAGATTTATTAAGTAGAAATTTATTGATAATCTTTATTATAAAGATTTTTACGCATGTCTTGTAAGGCTCTCCACTGATTATATCCTGACAAATACTGTTTTAGAGTGATATAAATCACACTTTCTGTTTTTGATTTAAGATATTGACAGAGAAATGTAAATCTTTTGATGAAAGGTCACCGTAAATTGGGGCGGTCACAATATCATAACCTGCTAATGCACCGTGTCTAAGGTAATTTGGCCTGATCACTGAATATTGATTTTTTAGATGCCATTTGATAAATACAGACTGTTTTGATTTTTAAAGCTGCTTAAGCACCAGACATCAGATTATTTTCATCAGCTTTATAACCCGCCTGTATAAGTCATAATGGCGTCTATCGCTTTCGAAGAGTTGTAGTACTGCTATTTTGCGTGCCTTGGCATTAAACGACAGTCATCACTATGATTATCCATCCGAACCAAAGGGTGTAAGCTGCAAAAGTATGGCTCCTATGCATGATGATTATATCTTGATTATAAAGTTAGCTATATCTGTATACGGGTACTTACACTTAACACTCCGGCTAGAACAAAAATACCTCAATAAGAAGAAAAATTTCTGATAAAAGCAATAATAAAGGCTTAGTTAAATTTGAGTGAAGAAAAAAATGAGTTCAAGCTATCCTTATGTGTTATCTATCATTATCCCTGTATATGGGGTAGAGGACTATATTGAAGCTTGTATTACATCATTATTACCCCAGCTGAGTTCAGAGGTCGAATGCATTATTGTCGATGATGGCTGTAAAGACCGTTCAATAGAAATTTTGGAAGCCTATCTTGCTACCCATTCATCTCAGGCCAAGATCTGTATTATCCACCAAGAAAATCAGGGTCTTAGCATGGCGCGTAATAATGGTTATGCGGTGGCGAAGGGGCAGTATATTGCCTATCTGGATTCTGATGATTATGTTGAGCCTCATTTTGTAGCGCGTATTTTAGAGGTCATTAGGCAGGCACCAGAGGTGGAATTAATTCACTTTAATGCACTGATGGAAAATAAACAGTATGGGACTAAACCGCTGGTACTGGCTGAACAGACAGGCTTGGTTTATGCCGATACAGATTATTTAAAACGCGTGTTTCTTAAAAACTATTGGTATACATGGTTAAGAGTGTATAACCGTAAACTTTTAAAGGACTTTCAGTTTCCACCAAATCATTTCTACGAAGACATGCTGTCGATTCCATTCCTGTATCGTAAAGGCCTCATCATTTATGAAATTGCCGAGCCTCTGTTCAGGTACCGTTACAGGGCAGACAGTATTACCAATGGTGAAATTAAGCCAGAACATATCAAGAGTCTGGAATATGGCTTAAGCCTGTATAGAGATAAGTTAGAAAATCCCTATTTCCAGATATTGTATGAGCACCTCATTTTGGCCCTGTTTGAACGGAACCTTAAACTGGGTTTTGCTATCTACAGCAAATTTTTACATCGTATTCATCACGATCTGGATTATTTCCAGGATAAATTACAGCATTTGAACCGGGAAAAGCGACTGATGCTACAATATCCAAAACTGTTCTACTGGTATAAAAACTGGCTCAGTTCGCGACGGTCTATCTTCTGACAATTATTACACCACATAATTTTAATGAGTCGGTTTATAAAGATTAACACCGCCTGCTAGACGTCTGAATCTCTTGTAACCCCACAAATACTGTTCTGGCGCGACATTAATCATACGCTCCATTTCTTTATTTAAAGTATCTACAGAAAGCTGTAAATCTTTCGATAAAATATCGTCAGAAATTGGGGTCACCACAATATCATAGCCTGAAAGATCCTTGCGTCTGAGGCAACTCAGCCCGACCACTGAACATTGTGTTTTAGCTGCCAGTTTGGAAAGCAAGGTAGAAGATAAAGCGTTCTGGCCATAAAAATAAGAATAAATTCCCCCGGATTCTTTAGGAACATGGTCTGGCAAAATTGCAGAAAAACCACCTTGCTTAAGATGCTTAAACACAGCACGTACACCAGAATCATCTGTTGGAACAAGGGTCGCCTTGAGCCGTTGTCTGGCTTGCAGCATAAAACGATCGATGTCTTCATTCTTGCTGGGTTTGTACATAATCACAGGAGAGGTGTGTTGATTCACCCAGACATTCAACAGCTCCCACGTACCAAAATGTGGCACCACGGCCAAACAGCCATGAGGATTTTGCAAAGCTTGCAGGAAAATATCTTCGTCATGCACATCCTGAATTAAAGACAGCGCGTATTCAGGAGATGAGCCCCAAATCTTGACTGATTCTGCATAGGTCATGCACTGACTTTTCAGACTGCGTTTTGTTAAATCAGCCCGTTCAGCTTCAGATAGGTCAGGGTAGGCAGATGCCAGATTAATCTCTGTCACCTGGCGTGCAGAAGAATGGCTGAGATACAAAAGAGATCCGGCCAGTTGTGCAAGATTTTGAATGAATCTTAACGGAAGCTTGGAGAAATTTTTGAGTATGGTGTACATGTGATCCAGACGGTCAGATTATAGATCTTTATCCGGATTGCCCTTCAGCACCATATAAATCAAACCCACAAAAATCAGCAGGGCACCTAAAATACTACTCAGGCAAAAATATACAATACGGTCGTTGGTATCGAGATTGAACAGATTGTTGGCAAGGATATAGCGCATGAACAGCCATTGAACCACTGAAAATACAATAAGCATAATGCTGCGATTACGAACTGCAGGACGCATAGCCATTGCTAATTACCTTAGATTAAAAACTATGGCTATTATGCCACTGTTCCAGATGCGACTCAATCTTACAAAAAAGCCCCACTCAAGGCAGGGCTTTTTCACTTAAAACGTCAAGAATTATTCTTGAGATTCAGCTTTTGGTTTTTCACGCAAGCGAATACCAAGGTCACGCAGTTGGTTTGATTCAACTGGTGCTGGTGCTTGAGTCAATGGACATTCAGCAGTTTTGGTTTTCGGGAATGCAATTACGTCACGAATTGAAGATGCACCTGTCATCAACATCACCAGACGGTCAAGACCGAAGGCCAGACCACCATGGGGAGGCGCACCATAACGTAAGGCATTTAGCAAGAAGCTGAATTTCTCTTCTGCTTCTTCTTCAGAAATACCTAATGCTTCAAAGATGGCTTTTTGCATTTCAAGGTTATAGATACGCAGTGAACCACCACCGATTTCAGTACCATTCAATACCATATCGTACGCAACTGAAAGTGCAGCACCTGGGTTATTCTTCACTTCTTCAACGCTTGATTTAGGCAGCGTGAACGGGTGGTGAACAGAGGTCCATTTGCCGTCATCTGTTTCTTCGAACATTGGGAAATCAACGACCCAAAGCGGAGCCCACTCGCAAGTCGCAAGATTCATGTCATGACCGATCTTCACACGAAGCGCGCCCATTGCATCATTTACAACTTTGGCTTTGTCCGCACCAAAGAACACGATATCGCCATTTTCAGCGCCCACACGTTTCAATAGATCCAGCACGATTGGCTCGATGAATTTCACGATTGGAGATTGAAGACCCTCGATGCCTTTTTCAAGTTCGTTAACTTTGATATAAGCCAAACCACGCGCACCGTAGATGCCTACAAATTTGGTGTATTCATCAATTGCGCTACGTGGAAGTGAACCAGCACCCGGTACGCGAAGCGCAACGATACGGCCTTTAGGATCTTTCGCAGGACCTGCGAATACTTTGAACTCAACGTCTTGCATCAAGTCTGCAACGTCAACCAATTTCAAAGGAATACGCATATCTGGTTTGTCAGATGCATAGTCACGCATTGCATCGTTGTATGTCATACGTGGGAATTTATCAAACTCAACGTTTAGAAGTTCTTTGAACATCTTGATCGTTAAAGTTTCCATTAAATCCATGATGTCATCGTCACTCATGAACGATGTTTCAACGTCGATTTGTGTGAATTCAGGCTGACGATCAGCACGCAAGTCTTCGTCACGGAAACATTTAGCAATTTGGTAGTAACGATCAATACCACCGACCATCAACAACTGTTTAAACAGCTGCGGAGACTGTGGTAGTGCATAGAAGCTACCGTTAGATACACGGCTAGGCACTAAGTAGTCACGTGCACCTTCAGGAGTCGCACGAGTCAAGATCGGAGTTTCAACGTCCAGGAAACCATTGTCCTCGAAGTAGTTACGAATCAGGTTAGTCAATTTAGAACGGAAACGTAGGCGATCTAGCATTTCTGGACGACGAATGTCCAGGAAACGGTATTTCAGACGAATTTCTTCAGAAATATTAGTGTTTTCGTCATTCAACGGGAATGGCGGAGTTTCAGACGCAGCAAGAACTTCAATTTCTTTACCCAGAACTTCGATTTGACCACTCACCATATTGGCATTTTCTGTGCCTGCATAACGGCGACGTACACGGCCTGTAATTTTTAAGACAAATTCTGAACGTACTTTATCAGCAGTTGCGAATGCTTCAGGAGTATCCGGGTCAATGACCACTTGAACAAGACCATCACGGTCACGCATGTCAAGGAAGATGACACCACCGTGGTCACGGCGACGGTGCACCCAACCGCATAATGTTACGGTCTGGTCAATTTGAGCTTCGGTTAAAGAACCGCAGTAATGAGTTCGCATCATAGCGTTAGAAATCCAACTATATGGTTTAAGGTCAGCGAATACGTAAACAGCGTACCGCTTTGAGTAAAGTTAAGATTATGCCTCTTTGGGCATGTTGTCACAAGAACTTGAGTCAAAAACAATATTATTTTACGGTGAAAGAACCTGGAGCCAGTGCTTTATTTAACCCATCCGGCGATCTCTGTCCAAAAATAAAAACAATAAACAACCTAGACTGAAGGTGATCAGAAAGCCCTGACTAAATTCATTGATCGAGCGGCCAGTAAAATAGTACAGATCCGATCGCCAGACATCTGTAGGAATATAGCGCGCATAATCCCAAACAGAAAACAGGCCGGTCAATACAGAAAACAGGACTAAGCTCCACGCAAACACTTTGATTTTTCGGCTGACTGCCAGATATTGCTGATGCTTTTTATAGTAGTGCACACTCATCCACAGCATAAACGGCAAAACAATCACGGACGTGCCGATCTGTAAAATCCGATGCAAGGGATAACTGTTGCCAAACAGCTGAAACTGTTGGGCTAAAAAATCATGAAAGGCAAAAGTACGAAAGTCGACATGCGTTAGTCCATCCCAGATTAAATGGCTTGCTGTACCGACAATCAGTGCCAGACAAACTGCCAAGAAAAACTTTAATGCAGAAAGGATGCTACAAATATTTAACTCATGCTGAATACCGATGAAACGGTAAATGGCTGGGCGATATAGACCATACCAGATCATGCAGAAAATAAGTCCAATCCACAGGTCAGGATGAATCAGCGAAGACCATAAATGCGTGATATTTGAATTGCTCGAAGTAAAGAGACGATATAAATCGGGCACCATACAGCCAATCGCCAGTGCAGCAATCGGAAGCCGATTTCCGCTTAAACGTGAAATGGGTGGAGCAAGCACAGCATGCGACAAAGTAAAGGGCATAAAAATAGTGTTTTTAATGTAATAAAAAATATTCGAAAGACATTCTAATAAAATATTCAGCTCATTATCGTAAAGGATTGCAAAAATAATGAAATGTTATATTATAACATTCATCCAAAATACTGAATTTGAGCTTCGGTCATGTCCTTTCCTAAGAATCTAATAACACTGTCAATTTTTGCTATCACTGCGCCTACGGTATTTGCAGAACAAACTTTATCTTCAATACCTGTACAGACTTTGGATACCATTCAGGTGCAAGCTCATCCATTGGTGCAAACAGCGGCAGATTTTGCGGTTGCAGATCATGTCGTAGACCAGAAAGCGCTGTCTGAACGGGCGACGACCATTGGTGATGCCTTGGCAGATGAGCTGGGGGTTTATTCCAATCAGTTTGGCAGCGGTGCCAGCCGTCCCGTTATTCGTGGTCAGGATGGGCCACGCGTAAAAGTATTGCAGCATGCGTCTGAAACAGCGGATGTGTCCACTTTATCTCCTGACCATGCTGTCACCGTTGATCCGATTCTTGCCAAACAGGTTGAAGTGATTCGTGGTCCATCTACGCTGCTTTATGGTGCTGGTACAGTTGGTGGTCTGGTAAATGTCACTGATCAGAAAATTCCGACCCAAATGCCTGAAGATGGCCTGGAAGGTACAGTGGGTCTACGTTATAACTCAGGCAGTGACGAGAAACTGGCAAGTGCTGGTGTGACAGCGGGTATTGGTGAAAACTTTGCTTTGCGTGTAGAAGGTTCAAAACGTAAAGCTAATGATTATATTGCCCCGGATTATATCGTCGAAGAGCCGCATGGAGATCACTCCCACTTTCATAAAGAACGCCGTGTAGGCAATACCTTTGCCGAAGGGCAAACGGTGAATATTGGCGGTTCATGGATTCAGGACCGAGGTTTTGTCGGTCTGTCCTATAGCAACCGTCAGGATCAGTATGGCTTGCCGGGACATAGTCATGAATATCACGGTTGTGAAATTCATGGAGATCATTTTCACTGCCCAAAACCAGATGAGGATGCGCACGATCATGAAGAAACAGCTGGACCTTGGGTGGATTTAAAATCCGAGCGTTATGAGGTGCGTACCGAACTGGAACAACCATTTGCCGGTGTTGAAAAACTGCGTGCGCATGCCAGCTTTACTGACTATGAACATGATGAGCTTGAAGAAAGCGAAGTGATCAGTAATTTTAAAAGTAAGGGCTATGACGGTCGTTTAGAACTGGTGCATGTGCCAGTTGCAGGCTGGGAAGGGGTGATTGGAACACAGCTTTCACAGCAGAAAATTAATTTATCCGCTCCAGAATTCCATGACCATGACGAGCATGATGATGAAGGACATGAGCATGATCATAGCGAACATGCTGGTCATAATCATGAGGTGTTCATGCCAGACACCAAAACCCAGAAATACAGCTTATTTGCTTTGGAACATAAACAGTTCGGCGATGTGCATGTCGAGTTGGGCGCACGCGTTGAACATCAAAAAGTGAAAGTAGATTCGGAGCAGAAAGATTATTCAGGCACTGGCGTATCTGCATCTGCTGCGGCCAACTGGAAATTTGCACCAAACTACAAGCTTTCTGTGGTGGGATCACATCAGCAGCGTTTGCCTTTGGCCCAAGAGCTGTACGCGGATGGCCTGCATTTTGCCACCAATACGTATGAACTCGGTAACCCTGACCTCGATAAAGAAACTTCAAATAATCTTGAATTGGGTCTGCATTATGAAGGTGATCAACTGGATTACCATGTGCATGTGTATCACAACTGGTTCGATGATTATATTTATGGCGAAACAATAGCGCAGAAAGGTAATTTACGCGGTGTGCAGTATACCCAAGACAAAGCCAGATTCTATGGGACTGAGGCACAGGCAGGTTACCAGATCAATGACATGTATAAAGTCAGTGTTTTTGGTGACTATGTGCGTGGCAAGATTGAAGGTGAAAATGCACCACGTGTACCCGCGGGCCGCTTAGGAACCAAAGTCGAAGCAGACTTTGCCGATGGCTGGTCAGGTCTGGCTGAATATTATCATGTCTTTAATCAGGACAAGATTGCCAGTTATGAAAATGAAACCCAGGGCTACAATATGGTGAATGTTGGCTTAAGTTATGCCAATAGCATTGCAGATAAAAATGCTTACCGGGTTTATTTCAAAGCCAACAATCTGCTTGATGATCAGGTGTATTCACATACTTCATTCCTGTCCAATATTCCTCAGGTGGGTCGCAACTTTACCGTCGGCCTGCAGTATGATTTCTAATATATTCATAAACTAACAGGTCAAATCAAATAGAGATCACTGAAATCTACTTGAAAAATCATCAGATAAAACCTAGCCTGAACATATTGGGTTAGGTTTTTTCTTATGCGTATCTTTCAACGAATTCACAATAAACTGAACTGGTCGACTCGCCGTTATGCGGCCTTAGCCATCAGTCTGCTGGCAGTCAGTTATCTGGCATCTGCCATTTATCATACTTATAAGCCTTTACCGGAAGGCTTGAATTACACGGGCAAGCTGCGTCATGCCGAAGTCAAGTTTCTGGCCGATCAGACCTATCTGGATGCAGAAGGAAAACAGCATCTGGATCATCGCATTTTCAATGAAATGCTGAAAATGATTGAAGAGGCCAAATCACTGATTGTGCTGGATATGTTTTTGTTTAATCAGCAAACCGGAACCTCGAAACAGGAGCATCAAGCATTGAGTCAACAGCTGACGGATGCTCTGATCAGTAAACGTCTGGTACAGCCTGAGGTGGAAATCAAGTTTATTACCGATCCGATCAATTCGGTCTATGGCGGGGTCAAGTCCGAACAGTATCGGGCGTTGCGCCAGCACGGCATCGATGTCATTGAAACCAATCTTCTTCCTTTACGGGCTTCCAATCCGGGCTGGTCAGGCTTCTGGTATTTATGTTGCCAGGGCATTGGCAATAACCCGGAAAAAGGCTGGTTACCAAATCCATTTGGACCAGAAAAAATTACCCTGCGCAGTTATTTTGATTTATTTAATTTTAAAGCCAATCATCGTAAAACTTTAGTGGTGGATACCGATCAGGGCTGGAAAGCTCTAGTCACCTCCATGAACCCGCATGATGGCAGTTCACGGCATTCCAATATTGGCTTGTTAGTCTGGGGGACTACAGCCGTAGACATTCTGAAAACGGAACAGTCTGTAGGCATGATGTCACATGCCAATATGCCAGCGATCGTTGCGGGGGATTTTCAGGCAGAGAATACCCAGCCACAGGTGCAGGTGCTGACAGAAAAAGCCATTTATGACGCGATTCTGAACCTGATCCAGACGGCAAAAGCCAATGAACAGATTGATCTGGCGATGTTTTATCTGTCTGAACGCAAAATTATTAAAAGCCTGATCGCGGCTCATGATCGTGGTGTCAAGGTTCGGGTTTTGCTCGATCCCAACAAAGATGCTTTTGGCCGTGAAAAGAACGGGATTCCAAACCGGCAGGTGGCTTGGGAACTGCATCAGGCTGGCATTCCGGTACGTTGGTGTAATACCCAAGGGGAGCAATGTCATAGCAAGATGATCATCAAGCGTAATACCCAGCAAGCTGAAATGATTTTAGGTTCAGCCAATTTCACAGCCCGTAACCTGAAAAACTATAATCTGGAAACTGATTTGCGTGTAGTTGGGTCATCACAGGGGAGTGTGTTCGTCGATGCCCAGCGTTATTTTAATAGTTCTTGGTCGAACCAGAATGGCCAAAAAGCAAGTCTTGATTATGCTGCCTATCAGGATGATTCACGATGGAAATACTGGCTGTACCGCTTTATGGAATGGAGTGGCTGGTCGACGTTTTGATTTTAAATTCCTCCTGACCTCTCTTTAAAAAATGGGAGGAAAGTCCCTCTTTGAAAAAGAGGGACTTAGGGAGATATTTTATGATCAGCTTTTTGATTCTGGATTTGGCGGAACCAGCTGATCCAGCTCTTTATCCGTTAATTGATCCAGTTCAGAAATATCAGTTTTAATTTTCCATTGGGTTTCATCATCGACCGGATTGGGTAGACGCGCTTCTAGCCAGTCACAGACCACGTCTGGCGGGAAATCAGCGTGATTACACTGGATCACCCAGGACAGGAAATCTTTGGCAACCCCATTCATGTACGGTGGAGGTGATACGGGAAGAAACTGAGTCGGAAGACGTTCATTTTTAGAAATATAATTTAGGACATGTCCCAGCTCTTGCACAGTTTGCCACGCCAGCGGATGATCTACATTAATCTGAAATTTAAACCACCATGCCTGTTTGCCATCTGAGCCATAGCTATCAATTCGCTCTTTCTGAACACTCGGCACTTTAGAAAAATATTCATATAAACGATCGAAATTTAAATCAGCCACGGTATTCAACTCGAAACATTAAAAAAGCAATTTTAGCATAAAGCAGCCGCCTGCCGATGTGCCTGCCAGAATGAAAACATGCAAGCGCATTACAAAAAATTGCAGGTCCTACAAGCTTATTCATATTTCCTGCATTTATTTTGTTTAAAATATAATCAGGATATTTAGAGGAAGCTCAAATGAAAATAGTATTATCGGGTGCAATATTCGCTACATTGCTATTGGGAGCTTCTGCACAGAGTATGGCTGGAAATGCCTGGGTGGGCTACAGTGGTGTAGACCGTTCTGTACCGAATTATCGTAGTGCACCACGACCTTATGATCCACCACGGCAGCATTACCCGCAACGTCCGGTGCCACCGCGACCACATTACCCGCAACACCCATCACATTGGGGTTATCCGCCTGCGCAGAGTCAAAGCGGCCTCAATATTCAGTATCAGGCACCGACCACTATTTATCAAAATTCGAATAGTTATAGCTGGGTCAATGGTGATCCGAATGTTGCCCGGATTGAAAGTTCGAGATATACGGTAATTACCGATTGGCAGCGTTTAGGGTTACCAGCACCACCGCGTGGCAGCTACTGGATTTATGAAAACGGACGCTATGTGCTGATGTCAAATCGTTAAACTGTTCTAAATTCTGAACGGATAATTCAGTTATAAACGTAAATAACCAGAAAGACCAAAATAGTTTCCTCTCCCGTGAGGAGAGGTTACTTGAGATCAATAGTCCTAAACCCTGAACGAGGCTTAAGTATTGCTTTAAGCTGAAGTGCAAAAAAAGAGGGCTTAAAAGACTATGCCAGTTCATCATCTTCTGGACGTGGCGTTTTGCCGGGCGGTAGGGGCTTTTCACTATGTTTGTCACGCATCACCGATGGATAGGTCCATGAAGCATAACGCACCACCAAGATTGCAAAAGCCAGAATCAGGATTGAACCGGTAATAATGACCAGATCCATGCTGGCCTTATGGGTATGTTGAATATCTGCAATCAGCAAACGGGTCAGGGCGGTAATGGCAATATAAATCAGGAAGCGTACCGGCATATGGTTGGTCTTGAAATAGATGCCGACCATGGCGCCAAGTTCCAGATAAATAAACAGTAAAAGAATATCGTCAATGGTGGCGAACTGTTTGACAGTCAGAATATCGATGACGGTATGGCCCGCAGACCAGATCACCATACAGCCAATAATAAACAGGGCAATATAATGAAAGCTTTCTACAGCAAGATTACCGAAACGGTCGAGGAGGGCTTCAAATTTTTCAATTTTCGAACGAGATATGGACATATTATCCTCCTGATTTTTCATGTGAAATAAAGATATTTACAGAATAACGTGCAAAGATCATGCACAGAATGATTGAATGAAAAATAAAGATTAAATTATTTGAACTTTTGCGCTTTTTTTAGACTAAATTGCTATATTGTATGGGTGGTACATTGAATAAATAGGAGAAAAAAGTGTTAGATAAAATTCAAACAAAAATTAGCCAATTAGAAGCCGGAAAAAAATTAATCCTCGGCGTAGGCATTAAGGCTGAAGATATGCAAAAGGTGGTGGAACTGTGCGAGTCATTGGAGTCTGAGGGGAATATCAAAATTGTGAATAAACATCTGAATCCGAAGAGTAATAATCAGCCAGATACCTTATTGATTCAAAAAGTTTAATTGTTGCATTTTCATAAAAAACGCCTGCTGATGCAGGCGTTTTTTATTGCAGATTTTCAGTTTAAGCTTGAGTCGTGAAATAATCTTCAGAGAAGTTCATGATGACGTCAGAACCTGATTTCACTTTAGTAATGCGTAATGCCAGTTCAGGCAAAATGCGTTGCACAAAATAACGTGCCAGAGCGAGTTTATTTTGATAGAACTCACCCTCTTTGTTTTTCGCTGCATTGGCAATGCGCGCGAACATATAAGAGAAGCTCAACAGACCTACAGCGTGCAGATAGTCCACTGCAGTCGCATTCGGAAAGTCATGGCTTTCTCTTGCTGCTTCCAGAATGTACTGAGTCACTGATTCAACTTCAGTCGCGGCATCCAGTGTGGCATCTTTAATGAAGTTCAGGTCCGCATCCAGACTATTGGCAAAGTCACGGATTTCAGAGATATATTCAGAGATATATTCGCCGCCACATTTAATGGTTTTACGGCCGATCAAGTCTTGTGACTGTACGCCATTGGTGCCTTCATAGATCTGGGAAATACGCAGGTCACGGATACATTGCTCTAGACCCCATTCACGGATATAGCCATGACCGCCGAAGACCATTTGTGCATCTAATGTCGCTTGGAATGCGGTATCCGTTAAATACGCTTTCGCGATTGGTGTTAATAGCGCAACACGGTCATTGGCTTTTTTCACCGCTTCAGGATCAGTCGAGAATTTGGTGATATCCAACTGTTGACCTACATACACGGCGAATGCACGTGAAGCTTCATTATTGGCACGTACATTCAGCAGCATACGGCGTACATCACCATGCACTAGAATACTGTCCGCAGGTTTGTTTGGCGACTGAACGCCAGCCGCACTACGGCCCTGTAAACGGTCTGTGGCATATTGCGCAGCATTTTGGTAAGCAAACTCAGAAGCGCCCAAGCCCTGGATACCCATTGACAGACGTTCATAGTTCATCATCACGAACATTGCCGCCAGCCCTTCGTTTTCTTTACCAACCAGGTAACCTTTCGCATCGTCGAAGTTCATCACACAAGTCGCAGATGCCTTGATCCCCATTTTATGTTCAATTGAACCAGGGCCAACCGGATTACGCTCACCTAGTGAACCATCTGCATTGACCAGGAATTTCGGTACGATGAACAGGGAAATACCACGAGAGCCGGCAGGCGCATCAGGCGTTTTTGCAAGAACTAAATGAATGATGTTCTCAGCCAGGTCATGGTCACCGCCAGTAATGAAAATCTTGGTACCAGTAATGCTATAAGTACCATCATCATTACGTTCAGCTTTGGTCTTGATAATACCAAGATCGGTACCTGCATGCGGTTCAGTTAGACACATGGTACCTGACCATTCACCAGAGTAAATTTTAGGCAGGTAAGTTTCTTTTTGCGCTTGAGAACCATAACTGTTCAGTGCCATACCAGCACCCACTGAAAGAAGCGGGTAGAGCATGAAAGATGGATTGGTGGCAAAAAGCATTTCATCTGACAGAACGGTCAGCATTTTTGGCATTTCCTGGCCGCCCCATTCAGCATCAGCACCCAGGCCGATCCAGCCGCCCTCAGCATATTGTTTGAATGCTTCTTTAAAACCAGCAGGTGTGGTGACATTGCCATTTTCATATTTTGCACCTTCTTCATCACCTGTACGGTTCAGAGGAAGCGTGACATTTTGTGCAAACTTCGCCATTTCTTCAAGAATAGCTTCTGCTGTAGCAGTATCCAAGTGGGCAAGGTTTTCATTGGCTTGCCAGAACTGTTCTGCATTGAAAACATCGTTCAGAATGAATTTCATGTCAGCAAGTGGCGCGTTATAAATTGGCATAGTGTGTCACCTGTTTTATTGTTTGATTGGGTTGTTTTGAGTCAGTCTAAAGCATTAAAAATCTGAATGTTAGACGACTAAAGGTTAATTCTGTAACGCTTTATAAAGAAAAAGGACTGCCTGATGATGACCGTCCTTTTTCTTATTATGCATTTAAAACTGCACTAACTTAGAATGCGAAGTGTTCAGCATCTAAAGTCATTAACGGCTCTACACCTGTTGCAATCACGTCAACGTGTGCACGAACACGTGGCAGGATTTTCTTGAAGTAGAAACGTGCAGTAGTCAACTTGGCATTGTAGAAGTCTGCTTCAGTTGTACCGGCAGCAAGTGTTTCCTGAGCAACCAGTGCCATGCGTGCCCATAGGTAGGCAAGGGTTACATAACCAGAGAAGTACAGGTAGTCAACCGCAGCTGCGCCCACTTCTTCAGGGTTTTGCATCGCACGCATACCAATCTGCATGGTCAGGTCACCCCATTCCTTGTTCAATGCCGCAAGCGGTTCAACAAACTCTTTCATTGCAGCATTGTCTTTGTTTGCTTCAGCAAATTTATGGATGATCTTGGTGAAGTCTTTCAACATTGCACCTTGAGTACCCAGAACTTTACGGCCTAACAAGTCCAGTGCCTGGATTTCAGTCGTACCTTCGTACAGGCAAGCGATACGTGTATCACGTACAATTTGCTCCATACCGTGCTCAGAAATAAAGCCATGACCACCGAATACCTGTACACCGTGTTTCGCAGCTTCAGAACCAGTTTCAGTCAGGAAGGCTTTTGCGATAGGTGTGAGCAGAGACAAGATGTTGTCTGCAAATTTACGGTCTGCTTCTTCCGGTGCATGTTCAACCACGTCAGCATATTGTGCTAACAGGTAAACTAGTGCACGACCACCTTCTGCATATGCTTTTTGCGTCAACAGCATATTACGTACCGCAGGATGCACAATAATTGGATCTGCTTCTTTTTCAGGTGCTTTAGGACCAGAAAGAGAGCGCATTGCCAGGCGGTCTTTTGCATATGCAAGTGCGCCTTGGAATGAACCTTCAGATGCTGCAAGACCTTGAACTGCTGTACCGATACGTGCTGTGTTCATGAACGTGAACATGCAGTTCAAGCCGCGGTTTTCAGGTCCAATCAGGAAGCCTTTAGCATTGTCAAAGTTGATCACACACGTTGCGTTACCATGGATACCCATTTTGTGTTCGATCGAACCACAACGTACGCCATTGCGGTCAGCGATTGAACCGTCAGCATTCAGGTTGAATTTTGGTACGATGAACAGAGAAATACCTTTGGTACCTTTCGGTGCGCCAGGAAGGCGAGCCAGTACAATATGAATGATGTTCTCTGCCATGTCATGTTCACCAGCAGAGATAAAGATTTTCTCGCCAGAGATTGCATAACTGCCGTCAGCTTGTGGCTCGGCTTTGGTACGGATAATACCCAGATCAGAACCTGCGTGAGATTCGGTCAGGCACATGGTACCCGTCCACTCGCCTGAAACCAGTTTAGGCAGATAGGTATCTTTTTGTTCTTGCGAACCGTGGTGTTCTAAAGTACGAACTGCACCGTGAGACAGACCCGGGTACATACCCCATGCCCAGTTCGCAGTACCGACCATTTCAGAAATTGTGATGCCTAAAGAGTTAGGAAGACCTTGGCCGCCATATTGCTCTTCAGCAGAAAGAGAAGGGAAGCCCAGCTCGATATATTTTTGGTATGCTTCTTTAAAACCAGTTGGAGTGGTGACAACGCCATCATTCCAGGTACAGCCTTCACGGTCACCGGTCTGGTTAATAGGAGATAATTCATTTTCACAGAAGTCTGCTGCAGCTTCTAAGTACTGATCCACCAGCTCACGGCTTACGTTTTCTTGGAATGCAGGGAGATTTGCATAGTGTTGTTCAGCATTTAATAACTCATGCAAAACGAATTGCATATCACGTAAAGGCGCTTTGTATTGTGGCATATCGGGTTCCTCAATACTGGTTGAACCAGCGTTATAATCTTAGATGAACTAAAACCTGTCGTCACTGACATGGTTTGGAATAGTCTAATCGTGCAACAACTTCCCTTGCGGTACAAGCTTTTTGAGGTGATTTGTTGGTGACTGTAAAGTCAAAGATTAATCTGAATAGTACCTTAAATGTCTTGCGTATAAAGACTTTAGTCATATTCTGCAGGAAAGGAATAGTCAACTGTATGCAAGAAAGTGCCCCCAATAAAAAAGCACCCGAAGGTGCTGATGGTGACGCATTGATTCTTATGTATTAATAGGCAGGCGCTTTAGGCTGGAAACGAACAAGGCATTTGCCATTGATGGTGTGTTCACCCATCTTGATCTGTACTGCAGTACCGTCTTTTTTACCTTGACAGGCTTGGCGCATTGCCTGTTGATGTGCCTGACGTTGAGCCAGACGCTGATCAAACTGTTTGGTTAATTCTGCACGTTGGGCATCAGTCAGGACTTCGCCACGCATCATGCTTCCACGCATGTCACCACGCATTGGACCATATTCAGCTTGCATGCCGCGATATTC
This sequence comes from Acinetobacter sp. 226, assembly GCF_048147925.1. Taxonomy (NCBI): domain Bacteria; kingdom Pseudomonadati; phylum Pseudomonadota; class Gammaproteobacteria; order Moraxellales; family Moraxellaceae; genus Acinetobacter; species Acinetobacter sp. 226. The sequence continues at coordinate 49,120 of NZ_JAYWYX010000014.1, forward strand.
GCCACGTTGACCCTTCATCTCTTTACGGTCTGCTTTAAAGACCATCTGGCAGGTACCATCTATGGTTTTATCGCTACTCTTGACCTGAATGGCTGAACCAGCCGCTTTATTGTCGCAGGCCTGTTGAAGCTGTTTGGCAAACTGCATCCGTTCTGCACGTTTCGCCTTAAACTGCTCACGCTGTTCAGGGTTTAGATGATGTTTTTTACCTTCATGATGTTTCATCATGTGGGGGTGATCACTGCTTTGCACATTGCTGGTAGATTGACAGGCAGTCAAGGCACCCATTGATAAAACACTGGCACTGATTAATGCTATTTTTGTCATGGTTTGCATATGATTTATCCCGTTAAAGGTCTGATTCTTTTGATCGTTAAAGATTAAACAATAAAGATGTAGAAACAATGAAGGATTTTTTGATGCAGTGTTCGCTACAATAATGAATATAGAAGAAAAATTGAGATTTCTATTTTGAACATTCGCCGTATTCCCATTGCATTACGTCTATTTTTGACTGTACTGTTGACCACGCTGGTCATTACCACGGTGAGTCTGGGTGTATTGCATCTGAATATGCAGCGTAATTTTGCCCGCTATGTCGCCGATGTCGAAATGCAGAAGCTGGATTATGTGATTGAAAATCTGGCAGATGTCTATGCGGTCTATCAGGACTGGGGTAATGCGATTCAGGCACAGATTCTCCAGATAGAAGGTGAAGCTGCACCGGATGATTATGACCGTTTATCACGCTGGTGGCTGCGCCGTCAGTATGATATTGCCTTGCAGCAGCGTTATTTTCAGGAACAGACCTTGGCTCAGGTCGCACCCAGTATGGTAGATCCGGCGCTGCCACAACGTCAGGTCAATGAAGAAGAATTACGTGTGCTGGCATCTAATTTGCCGTCCCAGTTTCAGCCCTTTGAAGGTTTGAAATTCCCGCTCAGCTCCAATCAGAATCTGTTTAGAGCTGACCGCAAGAAGGGGGAACAGCCAGCACAGCAACCGACCGGCAAGAAGCAGTTTATCCAGATGCCGGATCGTCTTGGTCTCAGTTCACGTCTTTCCCTGTATGATGCCAAGCGTCGTTTTGTGGTCGGTGAGGCTTCGGATGAGCAGGTCTCCTATCGTCCGATTATGGTAAATAACCAGATTGTCGGCTATTTGGGCTTAAAACCGGTACTGGATCAGGATGATGCCTTAAGTATCAATTTCTTCAGTAACCAGAAGCGTTATTTATTTCTGGTATATGCACTCAGCGTTCTGGCAAGTCTGATTGCTTCCCTGTTACTGGCGACTTATTTTAAAAAGCCGATTCAACGTCTGCTGAATGGTACGCGAGCCTTAACCCAGGGTAATTATCAATATCAGATTAAAGTGAACCGCAATGATGAACTGGGTGATTTATCCAATGAACTAAATGCATTGGCGGTAATTCTGGATCAGCATGAAACCTCACGCCGTCAGTGGGTGGCAGATACTTCGCATGAATTAAAAACCCCGCTGGCAGTATTGCAGGCGCAGATTGAAGCAATGCAGGATGGAATCCGTAAACCGACCCCTGAGCATTTTGCTTCCATGCTGGCGCAGGTGAGTAGCCTGAAAAAGCTGACTCAAGATCTGGCTGCACTGGCACAGGCAGACGCCCAGCAATTGCAATTTTATTTCTCGACGGTCAATCCGTGGGAAGTGGTACAGCAGGAACTCATCAACTTCCAGCCGAACTTTGAACAGGCTGAATTGGCAGTCATTGCAGAGGGTGAAGGTACTGAGTTAAATCTGGATCTGGATCGTTTTAAACAGATTGTGGCGAACTTGCTGAGCAACAGTATTCGCTATACTGAAGCAGGCGGGCAGGTTCATATTCATACCACACAGGATGATAAAGAATGGACCCTGTATGTCGATGACAGTCCATATGGCCTGACTGATGAACAACTGGCACGTATTGGTGAACGTTTCTACCGTGTCGATGATTCACGTACCCGGGCCACTGGCGGAACCGGCCTTGGTTTGGCATTATCATGTAAAATTACTCAGGCGCTGGGCGGCAGTTTAAGCTTTGCACATTCACCGTTGGGTGGCTTGCGATGCAAGCTGAGCTTTCCTAAACAAATGAAACCATGAAGGGAATATATTGATGAAACATATCATGCTGGTTGAAGATGAAATCGAACTTGCACAGTTGGTGCGAGACTATCTGGAAGCTGCTGGTTTTGAGGTCAGTATGTTTCATGATGGGCAGGAAGCATATAACAGCTTTACCCAGCGTAAACCGAGTCTGATGATTCTGGATCTGATGGTGCCGCGTATGGACGGTCTGACCATTTGCCGTAAAGTACGAGAACAGTCAGATTTGCCAATTATCATGGTGACCGCGCGTACCGAAGAGATTGATCGCGTGCTGGGGCTGAATATGGGGGCTGATGATTATATCTGTAAGCCATTTAGTCCAAAGGAGCTGGTAGCACGGGTACAGGCTGTGTTACGTCGTTTGGACCGTAAATCAGAACCGGAAAGCAATGACCTGTTCCGCATGGACAAATCCCAGCAACGGATCTGGTACCAGCAAAAAGCTTTGAACCTGACACCGACTGAATTCCGTTTACTGGAATTATTCCTGGAACATGTTGGACAGGTCTATTCTCGTGCGCAATTGCTGGATCATATCAATCCGGACAGTTTTGATGTCGCAGACCGGGTCATTGACAGTCATATCAAAAACCTGCGCCGCAAGATTTCCGATGCAGCTGAAACCGGTAACCGTCATGAGTGGATTCAGGCGGTGTATGGGGTCGGTTACCGTTTTGAATATCCTGAAGACTGATTAAGTTTTTAATGTTTAAGAGAAGCGAATGGGTGAGTACTTATTCGCTTTTTTTATAAAGCATTATTCTTTTGATTTTATGAAAAGAACAGGACACTTGTATAATGCCTCCTGGATCATTTTTAGAGGGTTCTGAAACCTAGGGTTTTTGATGGTTAAGAACTTATTCTGAAAATTATTTATTACTTTTTTAGATTCTGATTGAGTGCGAAAAACTGTTGGCTATCAATATTTTAATTTATTTCAATATAATAATGAATACAGTCTCTAGTATCCTCACCGATTAAAGGAAATCTTGCCCAATTTTTTAAAATGCCTGTTTGGGTGAAACCTGATTTCATCAGGGCGCTTTTTGATCTGCTATGTTCTGCATTACAAAAAGTCTCAATTCTTTCAAGAGTGCTATTATTTTTTAAATAGGTAATTACAGCTTTTAGTGACTCTTGCATGAATCCTTGTCCTTGAAATTTTTTTCCTAGTCCAAAGTGGATTTCCCCACAATTCTCTTTATTAAAAAGCAATACAATTCCCAGAGCCAAATCCGTTTTCTTGTCGCTAACAATCCAGGCAAAATTTTTATCTGGGTCTTCCCAGTTGACCCCACACCAATTTTCCAACATGTTTTTTGTCTGACTTATATTTTTATGTGGCATTCTCTGGAGATATTTGCTCGCTTCCCAGTCTCCGAAATATTCAGTAAAGAGAGAATTTTCATCCCCAGTCTGAAATTTACGTAAATTTAGACGATCAGTTTTTATAGGCGAAGCTAATACTTTGTGAGTTTTCATAGTTATTTAATTTAAAATTCTAGCCTTAGTTTAAAAATATATGATCAGTTTATTCAAGTACAGCTTAAATGCTCCTAAGTAATTTAATTCTCTGTTGATCTGTTTTATTTAACTTTGCTACCACCCGCTCATAAGAATTCAGTACCAAATCTTGGATCAAAGCTTCATCCAGATATTCACTCTCGTAAACTGAAATCCAATGCTGTTTATTCATATGCCAGCCAGTACGAATATATGGATAAATATCCCGCAGCATTGCACCGTGCTCAGGCTCGACTTTTAAATTAATGGCAGCTTTACCTCGCAAATGAAAAGTCAGCATAAAGACTTTATCCATGACTTTATAAACATCGCAGCCCTCACCAAAAGGCTGGGTGACTTTTAGTTCAGGAAGTTTTAAAGCAGTTTGGGCAGTAAGAGTGTGTAAGGTCATAAGCTGTGAATAAATAAAAAAACTGTGGATAGTGTTTAAATTATCCACAGTTTTTATTTTAGATGTGAATAAATTAAGAAGAACAGCTGACCATGACTTCTGGCACATCACTTGGCAATGGTGCTAAATCTTCAGGCTGTTCCAGACCTGACTGTTTCTGATAAGGCTGACTTAATAATTTAAACAGGCGGTCGACTTCAGAAAAATCATCCCGCTCTGCCAGTTCAATGGCTTTCTGTGCCATATGATTCCGCAGAATATAATGCGGATTGGCCAGTTGCATGGCGGCATCCAATTCTTCTATATCCTGATGTTCACGGATAGATTCATATTGCGCCAGGAATGCTTCAAACTGGCGTCGGTCCAGGCAATCATCTTTAAGGGCTTCATAGTCTTTATTTTGCAACCGGATAAAACTCTGGGTGTAGTCCAGTTGCTCACTTTGCAAAATTCGCAGGAAGGCCATTGCACAGTCAAAACTGTCTTTATGGAAACTTAGCAACCCCATTTTCTGGTTTAAACCATGCTCATAATGTTCCAGGAAAGTTGGTTCATAGTGTTCCAGACATTGGGACAGATCCTGTTTCCATTGTTCTTTATCATAGTCTATAGGGCAGAGCGAAATCAGGTTATTCAGCCACATCCATAAATTCCAGTGTCCGATACTGGGCTGCTGCTGATAGGTGTAACGGCCTTGATAATCGGAATGGTTATTGATCCAGTTCGGACGGAAGCGTTCCATAAAACCATAAGGGCCAAAGTCGAGTGTTGAGCCGGTAATATTCAGGTTGTCAGTATTCATGACGCCATGTGCAAAACCGACCAGTTGCCATTTGGCAATCATGACGGCAGTACGCTGAATGACTTTGGTGGCAAAGGCTAATATTGGCTGTTCAGCTTGCAGACATTCCGGATAATGCCACTCGATACATTTTTGCGTGAACTCAGCTAATACATCTGGCTGATATTGATTGATCCACTCAAAATGGCCAAAACGGATATGGCAGTCTGAGCTACGCAACATCATCGCGCCCGGCTCTAGCTTTTCGCGCTGTACCCCCTGAGTAGATGAAGTGAAACCAACTGCATTACTGGATGCCACACCCAAAGCATTTAAGGCATGACCCGCCAGATACTCACGGATCACTGAACGCAGTACGGCCCGGCCATCTCCCATACGCGAATAAGGCGTAGACCCAGCACCTTTTAAGTGTAGATCAATGGTCTGATTATTTTTATCCAGAATTTGTGCAATCAGCAGCCCGCGACCATCTCCCAATTGTCCTGCCCATTGTCCAAACTGATGACCTGCATAGACCATGGCTAAGGGTTCAAACTCAGCAAAGACTTTCTGACCACTACAAATCTCGACCCATTTTGCCTTGTCTTCCTCCGACCATTGCAGCTGTTCTGCCAATGCAGCATTAAAATGTCCGGCTTTTGCGCCTTTTAACGGAAGGGGAAGCTGATGATGATAGAGACAGGACGGAAGTGTTTGATAGCGAGAATTAAAATACATGGCATTCAGTACAGGCTAGGAGTAAATGAACTATAACAAAGATAGTTGTATAAAACTGTTGTATAAGCGAGAGTTCACGTTATCTTTCAGCATAAAAAAAGCCCCGAGCGGGGCTTTTCGTTTTGACAGATTTTTATTGAGAAACTGCAGATTTTTTCAAATTACGAACCAGTAAGTTCAAGGTCTCACGGTGATGGGAAAGACGTTGTTCTACCAGCTGGAATTCAACTTTCAATTTGTCATCCATCTGGTGAATCTTTTCAGCCATCGATGCTTTCTTGACCTGAATTTCCTGTTCTTTCAACTTCGCCCAGTCATTTAAAGTTTGGGTAAAAGCATCATATTCCTGTGCAATCTTGGTTTTCACTGTCGAGATATCTTCAGAAACGTCATGGCCATAAACTGCAAGATCCTGTTCAGCATATTTAAACTTCATTGCCAATTCCGCTTTTTTAATATTAAAGCTAGGAATACGGCGCAAGTTTTTTGCTAAACCGAGTTTAGAGCAGGTCCAGATCAACCATTTGGTTGGATCATACTGCCACCATTTCACGCCATTACGGTAGTCGTACTGGAAAATATGGTGATAGTTATGATAACCCTCACCCCAAGTTGCGATTGCGAGTACAAAATTGTCACGCGCAGTATTTTCGTCAGTATATGGACGATTCCCCCACATATGGCACAGTGAGTTGATGAAGAAAGTGACGTGATGGCTCAGGATTAAACGCATTAATCCGCCTAACAGCAATACACCCCAGACATCGCCTACCATCAAGCCAATAGGTAATAAAATTGCGGCATGAACGGCAATCACTAATGGAACGTAGTATTTGTCCTGAAACATCACTACTTTATCTTTCAACAGATCTGGCGCATTTTTGTAGTTGGCTACACCGGATGGATAATCACGTAACATCCAGCCGATATGTGCATACCAGAAGCCTCGATTGATCGAGTACGGGTCTTGCTCCACGTCATCAACATGACGGTGATGGGTACGGTGACCAGATGCCCAGAATAAAATACTATTCTGTACTGCAAATGTACCCATGATCATCAAGATGATTTTTAATGGTAAGGTGGCTTCATAAGCACGATGTGCCCACAGGCGATGGTATCCTGCTGTAATGCCAAGGCTGCTTACGCCCAGTAAAACAAACATACTGATCCAAGCGGCAACACTAAAATCATGGTGATACGCATACAACGGAATCGCAATCAGGGCTACGATTGGTAAAAATACCAATGCAAACACAGCAATCCAGTTGATGGGGGCTTTGGGTAAGGGAGCATTCATCTCCAACAGCACTCCTAGAACCTCGAAAGGTTTAACAATAAGCAGAAACCGCTGTTCGTTTTAACAGCAGCCTATCTTGTTCATATTAGCATGTGGTCTAGGGCTGCACTAGCATTATTGTACGGTTGTATTGTACTTGTGAGTCTTGGAATAAGCCGACAAAAACTGCCATTTTTCCAAGCTGGATAAACCCTGATTTCTGTCTAAGTGACTGAGGATCATCAACCTTTTATTTTTTTATTTTTGGGTTAGGATAGCTGAAAGGGTTGTTCATAATTTCTACAAGATTACATGTCGGTTTGCAGACAGATGCGGAAAATAAACCTAAGTTAACCTAGACTTAGCATAAGTTTAAGCAGATTCTCTATTTTTAAAAATTGATGAGGGTAAAGATATCAACAAGAAGATAACTGCAAATTTATTATGTAAATGAGGCTAGTACTTTAAAGCTGTTGCAGCATCAGTTTTGGATAATCTGTAATTAAGCCCTGAATACCCCAGTCCCGAAGCTGCTTGGCACGCGTCACATCATTGACCGTCCAGACACTGATATTTAGCTCGGCCGCCTGCGTAGCTTGGATCAGGCCTTGGCTAACCAGTTCATTCATCCAGCCAATATGACAGCATCCCAGTTCCAGCGCCTGATCAATGGCTTGATGTTTGACATCAGTTTCAATCAACAAGCCGCGTTTTAAGCGGGAGTTTTGCTGTTTCAATGCATTCAGGATTTTCGCATCAAAGCTGGTAACAATAGCTGCCTGCTCATAGCCTTGCAGTTGTTGTTCGACTTCTAATGCTATTTTTTCGGCTGCTGCTTCGGAGTCAACGCTTTTGATTTCAACTTCAATATGTTCAAAATTTCGAATGACATTTAAGGTTTGATCAAGGAGCGGAGTGGCTTCGATTTTATTCCATTCTGACCATTTGACTGCATGATTATATTGGACAAGATCTTGACGGTTACACTCATACAAAGGTTTCTGCAAGCCGGTGGTACGAACAAAATTGTCGTCATGCATGATGATTAAAGCATTGTCTTTGAGTTGACGAACATCAAACTCAACGGCGCGAATGCCGATTTCCTGAATATACTGAAAACCGCCCAAGGTATTTTCAGGGGCTTCGCCACGTGCACCACGATGTCCAATTATGCGCATAAGATGCTCATGAGTGGGAAAGTTAAGTTCATTTTGCGAGGGCTACGTGACAGAAGGATGACACTATCTATTTTCGTCAGATGCCCTATAAAATCAAGACACATCTGACGCGTATTTTTAGATGCTAATCTGGAAGCTGATTTTACTTTTCGATGCTGTCATTGATATTTTTTTGCCAGAGCACTTCAGAACCACCCTCAGCGCGTTGCAGGGTACGCGATGCGACAAATAACCAGTCGGATAGACGGTTCAGCAGTTGTAGCGATGCAGCCTGAATATTTTGGTCACGGTGGTGGACTGACATCACGCTGCGTTCGGCACGACGACAGACTGCACGAGCCTGATGGGCAAAGCTGCACACCAGCGTTCCAGCAGGCAGAATAAAGTCTTTTAACATCGGCAAAGCTTCATTCATACGGTCGATATCATTTTCCAGAAACTCAATCGATACCGGTTGCACCAGATTAAAACCCGGAATACACACTTCACCACCCAGATCAAATAGCCAGTGCTGGATCAGACTTAAGGATTTATCCCAAGGAGTTTTATCTTCAATAGTGCTTGCAGAAATCTGCGCGCGTAATACGCCAATTACTGCATTCAGCTCATCGACATCACCCAGCGCGGTAATACGCAAGTCATCTTTGGCAACGCGTGAGCCATCACCAAGCCCTGTAGTACCCGAATCGCCTGTGCGCGTGTAGATTTTACTTAAACGGTGACCCATTTGAATTCCTTGATTTTTTAAATGCTGAATATAAAAAGAATCATGCCATAGGCATGACATGATTCTCAAAAGTATTTCTAAAAAGGTTGAACTTAGTATTTAAAGGTCACACCCGCAGAAGCGAGTCGGCCACCGTTCACATAGTACTGGTCGCCAGCACTATGCACAGTTTTGTATTTCACATCACCGACATTTTCAATGTTAGTAAACAGTTTAACTGTTGGATTAATATTCCAATAGGCATTTAAGTCAACACGTGCATAACCTGGAATATCACGACTAAAGTCCTTCGCTTTCGATTTTGCTACCAGTGCAGCACTTAAACCGTAATCCGCATTTTGTAGACCTGTCGATACAGTGAATGACTGACGAGGGCGACGTAACAGCTCTGAATTCTGTTTCGTATCTTCAGTTTTGACATAAGTGTAACCGGCATTAATAAAGAACTGATCTTTTGCCCATTGTGCCGTCAATTCGCCGCCAGTCATCCTGGCTTCATCAATGTTCTGGTTTTGGTAAACGGTCGTTGGAAACCATCCTTCTCCACAATCAATAATACATACCGAATTAATTAAATTATCGACTTCCGTATAGAAAACGGAAGCACCTGCTAAAATATTTAATGGAAGTTTTTGATCTATCCCCATTTCATACGAAATGCTTTCTTCAGGCTTCAATTGATCATTGCCGCCAAAAGCATACATATCATTTAAAGTCGGTGCCTTAAATGCTGAACCAATATTGGTATAAATGCTGGTATTAGGGAGCAGTTGGTAACGGATACCACCTTGTGCAACGGTATGTGAGCCAAATTTTTCGTTATCTTCGATACGCACACCCACCTGAGTGCTTAAGCTATTTGTCTGATACTGGTGCTGAATATAGTAGCCTGTTGAATTAATGTCTTCATCAAGAGCCTGGGTTTTTGCATCGGTATTACGCTGGGTAATGCCCAGTAAAACATTTTGTGCTGCCGTGAAATTCCATTTGCCATAGATTTCTGCTTCTTGCGTGGTGCTATGTACAAAGCTGCTTGAGGTGACCTGATCTAAGTCATCTTTAAACTGAGATAGACGTGCATTAATTTCAGTAGTTTGTGTTGGGTTAATACGACCTTTTAAATTTACAATTTCATTTTCAAAATCTTGGCTGGAAAATGCACCCCAATTACTGTATTGCACATTTCCTGAATTTTGACTGTAATCGAGTGATGTTGCATAACGCTCTTTTTCAATACCGAATTTTGCACTATAGCCTTTTTGATCATAATTGTAGTTACGGTTGTCATTGATATTGAATACAGGTGTGCCGTCAGTTTCTAAAACCTGACCGCGAATCTGTGCATACACCCCATTTTCTGCCAGGTCAGCACCAATAATTGATTTGTAGGTTTGATTCTCGCCAATTTCACCTGTTACAAAGGCACCTGTTTTTTCAGGCGTTTTTGTTACAAACTGCACTACACCACCAATTGCATCTGTGCCATAAAGCACAGATGCAGGGCCTTTTAAGACTTCAATCTGTTTAAGATCTGTGGTGTCTAAAAATGGAATAGACGCTGTACCTGTGGTGGCTGTATTTAAACGAACACCATCACGTAGTACCAAAACTTGATTGGAATTGGTGCCGCGTAAGAAAATAGAAGTTTGCTGGCCATAACCACCCGATTGCACAACATTAATACTTGGGTCTGTTTTGAGTAAATCTGGTAGTGCTTTAAGAGGTGACTGCTCAAGAATTGCAGGTTCAATAATCGAAATACGTGCTGGCACATTTTCAATTTTTTCTGCAGAGCGAGTCGTCGTGACTACAATGGTATCTAAAGATGCTTTTGCAACTTTTTGCTCGGCGGCATGAACAGATGAAGTGGTACCCAACGCAAGTGCGATCGCACCTACCAAGGCAGTAGGTTGAAATTGAATAGACATGAAATGCTCCATACATTCACTTCCCCGTGAATGATTGAGTTATAGAACACAACAAGCAGGTTTCCGGACTTAAATGTGCAAAGCAGCGACTTTGCTGTATATCCACCTTCCCACATCAAGATGCAGTGGTGTAAACCGAAGGGTTTAAATTGAGATACGTTTCATTTTTTACCGTTGCGGGGGCAGTGCTGGATTTACACCAGCTTCCCTAAAGCCTGAAGGCTTGGACTTGCTGCAAAGTGAGCGCAGTATAAAGTCAGGATGGCGGATACACAATCTGCATCAAGAATAATCCGGATGAACTTTACGCAAGTCAGGAAAATTGCATTACAATGATTTGCCCCAATCTTATAGATTGTTCAATACATTGGTAGATATAGAGCCAACATAATATGCGAACCCGTGCCAAAATTTGTGGAATCACCCGAGTTGAAGATGTACATGCCGTAGTCAATGCTGGCTGTGATGCGATAGGATTTGTATTTTATCCACCGAGTCCGCGGCATGTCACTTTAGAGCAGGCTGAAATCCTGATCCGGGCGGTTCCAGCTTATGTGCAGGCCGTAGGTTTATTTGTAAATAGTCGCGCAGATGAAATCCAGGCGATTTTAAATAAAGTACCGCTGGATATTTTGCAATTTCATGGCGATGAAACACCTGAACAATGTCAGGCCATCGCCCAGCAGGTGGGGCGCCGCTGGTATAAAGCCATTCAGGTGCAACCTGATCTGGATGTGGTTGCAGAAATTCAGCGTTATCAAGATGCAGGCGCAAGTGCAGTACTGTTAGACGCATGGCATCCTGACCTGAAAGGTGGCACAGGGCACAGCTTCGATTGGGATACATTTCCCAAACTCAATATTCCCTTGATCTTGGCAGGCGGTTTAAATCCTGACAATATCGAACAGGCAATTCTCACCACACAGGCGTATGCCGTGGATGTGAGTGGCGGTGTCGAGTCCGCAAAAGGTATTAAAGACCAACAACTCATAGAACGCTTTATGCAAGGAGTCCATCGTGGATCAGCAAAGTACTAGCCAGAACAGTCAGGCAGTTGACTATACCCAATTCCCGGATGAACGCGGGCATTTCGGTATTCATGGCGGACGTTTTGTGTCAGAAACACTCATGGCGGCTTTAGAAGACTTGGAAAAGCTCTATTTTCGTATGAAAGATGATGCGCAGTTTTTGGCAGAATTTGACCGTGACATGGCGTTTTACGTCGGTCGTCCGAGTCCTTTATATCATGCTGAACGATGGTCGAAAGAGTTGGGTGGCGCACAGATTTACCTGAAACGTGAAGACCTGAACCATACCGGTTCTCACAAAGTAAATAATACAATCGGTCAGGCCTTACTGGCGAAGCTTTCCGGCAAGAAACGTATTATTGCCGAAACAGGGGCAGGCCAGCACGGTGTAGCAACGGCAACGATTGCAGCACGTTTAGGTCTTGAATGCGTAGTATTCATGGGCGCAGACGATGTAAAACGTCAGGCGATGAACGTCTACCGTATGCGTTTATTAGGCGCGACGGTTGTGCCGGTAGAAAGTGGATCTAAAACATTGAAAGATGCCATGAACGAAGCCATGCGTGACTGGGTGACCAATGTGGATTCAACTTACTACGTCATTGGTACCGTGGCAGGTCCACATCCATATCCGCAACTGGTTCGTGATTTCCAGTCGATCATTGGTCGTGAAGCACGCCGTCAGATTCAGGAACAGGCAGGCCGTCTGCCAGATGCACTGGTCGCATGTGTCGGTGGTGGATCCAATGCCATGGGCTTGTTCTATCCATTCCTGAATGATCAGGACGTGAAAATGTACGGAGTAGAAGCAGCAGGTCTGGGTATTGAAACTGGTAAGCACTCTGCGCCGTTAAATGCCGGACATGTCGGTGTACTGCATGGTAACCGGACTTACCTGATGTCTGATAAAGAAGGTCAGATCATTGAAACCCATTCAATTTCTGCAGGTTTGGACTATCCGGGTGTGGGTCCGGAACATAGCTTCCTGAAAGATATGGAGCGTGTGAACTATGTACCAATTACAGATACTGAAGCATTACAGGGTTTCCGTGACTTGACCAAGATTGAAGGCATTATTCCGGCGCTGGAAAGTGCACATGCCATGGCATACGTGTCCAAGCTTGCACCGACCATGGACAAGGATCAGATTATTATTGCGACGGTTTCAGGTCGTGGTGATAAGGACTTGATGACTGTGGCACGCATTGATGGCGTAGAAATGGTTGAGATGTAAGTTCCTTAAAGTTCTCTCCTTATAGGAGAGGGTTTGGGAGAGGTTATTTCAAATAAAAAATCGTGCTAATAAAACTTAGCACGATTTTTTTTATCGGACAGATTTTGCGGGAACCTGCTTATCTGGAGTTAAGAGAACTCACCTTGTGCGCGTTCTTTAGCCCATTCACGTAAAACAAATTTCTGCAGTTTGCCGGTCGAAGTTTTTGGAATCTCGGTAATCACCACATCCTTAGGCACTTTAAAGCGGGCCAGATGCTCACGGCAGAATTCCATAATTTCTTCTTCAGTGGCCTGGGTACCTTCTTTAAGTTCAATAAAGGCACATGGCACTTCCTGCCAGCGTGGATCAGGCTTGGCAACTACTGCTGCAGTGAGTACGGCCGCATGTCGATATAATACTTCCTCGACTTCAAGCGAGGAAATATTTTCCCCACCGGAAATAATCACGTCTTTGGAGCGGTCAGTGATTTTGGCATAACCATCCGGTTGGCATACCGCCAGATCGCCAGTATGGAACCAGCCTCCTGCAAAGGCTTCCGCGGTGGCTTCGGGATTTTTCAGATAGCCTTTCATCACGATATTGCCACGGAACATGATCTCACCCATGGTCTGTCCATCGTGTGGTACTTCCTGCATGGTGTCGGGATCAAGCACTTTCATGCCATCCTGCAACGGATAAGGTACGCCCTGACGGGAGTGCAACTGTGCCTGTTCCTGAATGGATAAATCACTCCAGCCTGCCTGAGATGCACATAGTGCAGAAGGGCCATAGGTTTCTGTCAAGCCGTAGACATGCGTTACATTAATGCCGATATTGCGCATGCCCTCAATAATGGCCGCAGGAGGAGCAGCACCTGCCACCATGACCTCGACCCGGTGCTCAAACTTGGTCTTTTTCTCTTCAGGCATGTTGATCAGCATCGACAGGACAATCGGTGCACCACAGAAGTAATCAACCTTATGTTCAGCGATCAGCTTAAAGATCAGTTCAGCATCGACTTTACGCAGGCAGACATTGGTTCCGCCGTTGGCCGCCATGGTCCAGGCAAAGCACCAGCCATTACAGTGGAATAGCGGCAGGGTCCATAAATAGGTGGCGCGGGGTGTCATGCCACAGGCAATAATATTACTGGCTGCATTAATGTAGGCACCGCGATGATGATAGACCACACCTTTTGGGTTGCCGGTGGTGCCGGAGGTATAGCTTAAGCTGATGGCATCCCATTCATCTTGGGGTAAATGCCATTCAAAGTTTGCGTCGCCTTGGGCAATCCAGTCTTCATATTCGATTTGACCAATACGCTGCTCTTCACCTTCAAACTCTTCATCAGCCACATCAATGACATAGATATCGTGTGAAATCAGGGCGAGGGCTTCTGCTGCAAGTGCAGTAAATTCGGGATCGACCAGCAAGACTTTGCTTTCAGCATGTTCCAGCATGAAGGCAAGGGTTTTGGCATCCAGACGAGTATTTAAGGTGTTGAGGACTGCACCTGCCATCGGTACGGCAAAATGTGCTTCAATCATGGCAGGGACATTAGGCAGCAGGACAGAAACAGTGTCATTTTTGCCGATGCCTAATTTTTGCAGCTGGTGAGCAAACTGACGGCAACGGTTATATTTCTCACGCCAGGTGATCCGACGCTTTCCGTGGATAATCGCATTCTGATTTGGATAAATATAAGCTGCACGATCCAGATAGCGTAAAGGTGACAAAGCTACAAAATTCGCGGGGGTACGCGGTAATTCATCATATGCGCTAACCATGGTAAAACTCCGTTCTATATTTATTTTGATATCCTGCTGAAAAGATATGTACTTCTTGGGGATCTTGCATTTATGCTTTAGTCGAGTACGATTTTAATAATTTTAAGTAATTGAATATTAATGTAAATATTTAATCCTGTTTAAATGTTTTGAACCCATGGGTTCCCATGTTTGATTTTTTAGGTATTTTACTCTAATTGAGCCATTCAAATTATATAAGCCAAGGAATAATAATGAAAATACAACAGGCAGATGCCACATGGCGAAACTGGTCAGGAAGCCAGTTGAGTTCTCCTCACATTTTTCAGCCTGGAGAAATGAATGAATTACAAAATTTGGTGAAGTCCCAGGCGCAGATGCGTGCAGTAGGTGCAGGGCATTCCTTTAGCCCACTCGCCAAAACAGATAAAGGACTGCTTAATCTTGATCAGTTCACAGGTGTGGTGGCCTCTAATCAAGCGAAATCCCAATGCACTGTCCAGGCCGGTACCCGTTTATATAATCTAGGTAAAGAACTAGCAGCCATTAATCAGGCTTTAATCAATCAGGGTGATATTGACCAGCAAAGTCTGGCTGGTGCAATTTCCACCGGAACCCATGGCACCGGTATCGATTTACCCTGTTTATCTGCTTTTGTGGAAGGCTTTGAATTACTGACTGCAGCGGGAGAGCTGCTGCAATGCGATGCCCAGCAGAATACCGAGATATTTCAGGCTGGACGGGTAGCACTGGGTAGTTTGGGGGTGTTGACCAAAATTACCCTGCAAAATCGGCCACGCTACAAATTAAAAGAACAAATCCGTTTGTGTTCATTAAAAGATGTTTTTACGCATATTGAGCAATGGAAATATCAGCATCGACATATTGAGTTTTGGGCTTTTCTGCATGCTGATCAAGTAATGCTGAAAACTCTGGATGAAACAGAAGATGACGTTCAGCCGAGGCAAGAGAGCTGGCCTTCGGAAGATACTTTATTGACCTTATGTTCCGAGTTGACACGGCTTTTCCCCCAGACGAATCCTTATCTGCAAAAACTGCTCGGTGTATTTGTCAAACCGACTCGTTATGTAGACTGGTCATCCAGAATTTTTCCAACTCCGCGTAAGACCAGATTTAATGAAATGGAATATCAGATTCCGGTCGATTCGGGATTGCAGTGTCTGGACGAGATTCTGCATATTTTACGCAAACATCAGGTGCCGATGTTTTTTCCCATCGAGTTTCGTTATGTCAAAGCCGATGATATCTGGCTGAGTCCTTTTTATCAGTGTGACGCGGTTTCGATTTCGATTCACCAGTTTTATAAACAGGATTACCGGACCATCTTTGATCTGATTGAACCGATTTTACAGAAATATCAGGGACGGCCGCATTGGGGCAAGTTGCATAGCATGAGCGCTGCTTCGCTACGTGATCTCTACCCGAAATGGGATAATTTTATGCGAGTACGTCAGCAACTGGATCCACAGAAAAAATGGCTGAATCCGTACCTAAAACAATTATTTTTATCTGGAAACTGAGGCTTTGGCGATGCAAACAGAGTATTTTCAGCAACTGACGCAGGACTTAAAACAGCAGGGGACTGGTACACCGCAACTGATTCTGGATTTGACCCAATATCAGCATAATCTGGGTCTGGTACAATCAAGATTACCTGCGCAGTTAAAACCACGTCTGGTAGTAAAATCCTTGGCGAGTCCCCCGTTACTTCAACTGGCCAGTGAGAAACTGAATACCCGGCGCTTTATGGTCTTTCATTTGCCCCATCTGCTGGAGATTATAGGGACATTTCAACAGGCCGATATTTTGCTGGGAAAACCCATGCCGGTTCAGGCGCTAAAACATTTTTACCAAAAATCCTCTAGTCAGAATAAAGCAAATATCCAGTGGCTGATTGATGATATAGAGCGTTTGAAGCAATATCTGCAATTCACGCAAAGCCAGAATCTTTGCCTGAATGTCAACATTGAAATTGATGTGGGCCTGCATCGCGGAGGTGTAAGCAGTCAGGCACAGTTTGTCGCCTTACTTAAACTGATTCAGCAATATTCCTCATATCTGAAACTGTCTGGCTTGATGGGTTATGATGCGCATGTGGCAAAACTGCCAAAAATACTGAAATGTCCTGAAAAAAGCTATCGGCAATCGCAGCAGATTTATCAGCACTATAAAACTATTTTGCAGCAGCAATTCCCTGATTTATGGCATGAAGGTCTGTGTTTTAATGGTGGGGGAAGCACTACTTTTATGCAGCATTGCCAGCAAAGTGTCTGCAATGATCTGGCTTTTGGTTCCATGCTGCTCAAACCGAGTGATTTTGATCTGGATCATCTCTCTACCTTGAACTGTGCTTTATTGATTGCTGCGCCAATTCTAAAGGTATTGCCTTATAGTCAGCTTCCAGGTCTCGAAATACTTGATTGTCTGCCACATCCGCATAAAGCATTATTTATTTATGGCGGTTATTGGCAGGCAAATTACTGTTATCCTGAAAAAAGTCGACCGCATATGTTGTATGGTCGCAGCAGTAATCAGGAAATGGTTTTGGTGCCTAAATACTGCGGGCTACAAGTGGATGATTACGTCTTTTTGAGACCGACACAAAGTGAAGCTGTCATTCCGCAATTTGCCCAGCTTTATAGCTACAGCAAGGGAAAATTTATGGCGTGGGACACTTTTCGGGAATAATAAAATTCTGAACTAAAAAATGAGCTTAAGTTTTTTTAAATCAGATATGGTTTTGGTGATAAATCTTATTTTTATTGGGGAAAAGGTTTAATCATGCGGCCAAGCCGTGTAAAATTCGAATCGATTTTTATTTATCCACCGTTTTTATCTTTTGAGGTTTTCCCTCGATCATAATCTCGCGGTGATATGCTCCATGGTACGGGGCATCACTCCTTAAGGATTTTCTTATGCCAATTATCACTTTGCCAAATGGCGATCAAAAACAGTTTGATCATGCCGTATCTGTGATGGAAGTTGCTCA
The DNA here is from genome assembly GCF_048147925.1 of Acinetobacter sp. 226. Taxonomy (NCBI): domain Bacteria; kingdom Pseudomonadati; phylum Pseudomonadota; class Gammaproteobacteria; order Moraxellales; family Moraxellaceae; genus Acinetobacter; species Acinetobacter sp. 226. The sequence continues at coordinate 66,816 of NZ_JAYWYX010000014.1, forward strand.
AAGCATCGGTCCTGGTCTTGCAAAAAATACAGTCGCTGGACGCGTTAACGGCCGTCTGGTTGATGCATGCGATTTAATTACCGAAGACGCAACTTTACAGATTATCACGCCTAAAGATGATGAAGGCGTCGAAATAATTCGTCACTCATGTGCGCACTTGGTGGGTCATGCGGTTAAACAGCTGTTCCCAGAAGCGAAGATGGTGATTGGTCCTGTCATTGAAGATGGTTTCTATTACGACATTTTTAATGCAAAACCATTTACCCCAGATGATATGGCTGCGATTGAAGAGCGCATGAAAAAGCTCATCGATCAGGACTACGATGTCATCAAAAAAATGACGCCACGTGATGAAGTGATCAAAGTGTTCACCGAGCGCGGCGAAGATTACAAACTACGTCTAATTGAAGATATGCCAGACGAGACTCAAATGGGTCTTTACTATCATCAGGAATATGTGGATATGTGTCGTGGTCCACACGTGCCAAACACCAAATTCCTGAAATCGTTCAAACTCACCAAGATGTCAGGTGCGTACTGGCGCGGTGATGCGAAGAACGAGCAGTTACAGCGTATCTACGGTACAGCTTGGGCAGACAAGAAACAGCTTGCAGCTTATATCAAGCGTATTGAAGAAGCAGAAAAACGCGATCACCGTAAAATCGGTAAAGCGCTTGACCTATTCCACATGCAGGAAGAAGCACCGGGTATGGTGTTCTGGCATCCAAATGGTTGGACCATTTACCAAGTCCTTGAACAGTACATGCGTAAAGTCCAGCAGGACAATGGCTATCTAGAGATTAAAACACCACAAATCGTAGACTTTAGCTTGTGGGAAAAATCGGGTCATGCGGCGAACTACGCAGACAACATGTTCACCACGCATTCAGAAAGCCGTAATTATGCGGTGAAACCAATGAACTGCCCATGTCACGTGCAGGTGTTCAACCAGGGTTTGAAATCTTATCGTGATCTTCCAATTCGTTTGGCAGAGTTCGGTTCATGTCACCGTAACGAGCCATCGGGTTCATTACACGGCATTATGCGTGTACGTGGCTTTACCCAAGATGATGCGCACATTTTCTGTACCAAAGAACAGATTGGTCCTGAAGTTGCAAACTTTATCAAATTGACACTGGATGTATACAAAGACTTTGGCTTTGAAGAAGTACAAATGAAGTTGTCGACGCGTCCTGAAAAACGTGTGGGTGATGACAAGCTTTGGGATATGGCAGAAAAATCTTTGGCAGATGCTTTAGATGCTGCAGGTCTTGAGTGGGAACTTCAACCAGGCGAAGGCGCATTCTACGGTCCGAAGATTGAATTCTCTCTGAAAGACTGCTTAGGTCGTGTCTGGCAGTGTGGTACCATTCAGTGTGACTTTAACTTGCCAGAACGTCTGGATGCGTCTTATGTCACTGAAGATAATGACCGCGATCAGCCAGTAATGTTACATCGTGCAATTCTTGGCAGTTTCGAGCGTTTTATTGGTATACTGATCGAACACTACGCAGGCTTCATGCCACCTTGGTTGGCACCAATGCAAGCATGTGTAATGAACATTACCGATTCTCAAGCTGAGGCATGTGAGTCAGTCGTCGCAAAACTTAAAGAAAACGGTATCCGTGCAATTTCTGACTTGAGAAATGAGAAAATCGGCTTTAAGATTCGTGAACGTACATTAGAGCGTATTCCATACTTACTGGTACTTGGGGACCGTGAAGTAGAGGAAGGTACAGTAAACGTACGTACCCGCTCAGGAAAAAATTTGGGTACTATGTCAATCGATGCTTTCGTTGATCTAGTAAAAACAGCCGTAGCCGAACGCGGCCGGTACATTGTGGAGTAACAGCGATTAAACAGCCTGACCGTAATCAACAGGGCGGTAACAAATCAAACCGTCCTGCCTTGAATGATGAAATTCGTGCGAAAGAAGTCCGTCTTGTAGACGAAAATGGTGAGCAAAAAGGGATTGTAAGCTTAGCTGAAGCCCTACGTGCAGCAGAAAGTGTTGAACTTGATCTTGTAGAGATCGTAGCAAATGCTGAGCCACCTGTATGTAAGATCATGGACTTCAACAAGCATTTGTTTGATCTTAAGCAAAAGCAGAAAGAAGCGAAGAAAAAACAACATCAAGTCCAGGTGAAAGAAATCAAGCTACGCCCGGGTACTGATGTTGGTGATTACAACGTAAAACTACGTGCAATCATCAAGTTCCTTGAAGAAGGTAACAAGGTGAAAATCACGCTTCGTTTCCGTGGTCGTGAGATGGCACACCAACAGTTGGGTCTAGCTCAATTGCAAAAAATTGAAGCTGACGTGGCTGAATTCGGTACTGTTGAACAGATGCCGAAAATGGAAGGCCGTCAAATGGGTATGCTGCTTGGTCCTAAAAAGAAAAAGTAAGCTCTCATTAAGCGAAAAAAGCCCTGCATCAGCAGGGCTTTTTTTATTAAAATCAGAAAATGTAAAGTATAAAACAATCAGATAGATTAAAATTGTTATAGCCTGATTCGTTTATTATTTAATAATTTTTTTATGATGCAGTGGGTTAAAGAGTTTTTTAAAAATGATTCGATGATAGATTATCAGCATCACTTGCCCTATCAAGTGGTGATTTTTGATGTGGATGGTACTTTGGTCGATTCTTTCCCGCTCTTCATTGGTTTATTCAACCGGCATGCTAGCAAGTACCAATATGCTGAGTTGAATGCTGAGCGCATTGAATATTTAAGATCTTTTCCACCGCGTACCATTCGTAGAGAGTTGGGCTTGTCACGTTTAAGCGCGATTCGTTTAGCCTTGGATTGTAAACGGAGTATACAGCACAGCCCGCAACCTGTTGTGTTCGACGGAATAGATCAATTGCTGCAACAGTTAAAGCAAGCTGGTATATGCTTGGCGGTCGTGACCTCCAATTCGCTGGAGAACTGTCATGCCAGTCTTGGCCAACAGCGTCTTGCTCTGTTCGACTGGATTATGCCAAATGCCTCAATTTATGGTAAACAGCGACAAATTAGAAAGGTATTACGCCATACCCATTGCTCAGCACAACGCGCCATTTATATTGGTGACCAAATTTCAGATATTCATTCCGCACAAGCCTTAGGTATGCCTGTGGCCGCGGTGACATGGGGATTTAACCATGCACATGCATTGGCAGAGGCCAAACCAACCTATTTGTGTCAAACAGTGGATGAATTGACAGCGTGTTTATTACCATAACCTGTTTACCCGGTATAAAAAAGTATTCAGTTGATGGCTTTTTTATGCTCTGAAATTCCAGGCACTTTGTATGGCCTGCATAATCTGTTGAGCCTGCTGACGAGAAAACATCGACAGTTGAATCCGGAAAAATCCAAGACAAAATTGATTTATCCGACCGGGGTGGTGCAATTTAAAATCCAAAGTGCCATCGCGTTGACTGATGACATGCGCTGGCATGTTATAGAGCCAGCGTTTGAGATGTGCTTTGAGAGAATCATAGTGTGGATTCAGAAAACTATACTGTACCGAGTGCCGTTTTAAGCACAGGCTGATTCGGAAACCTGCCAGAGTATAATAAATGGCGTGTGAGGTAATTTTTAATTTAGTTCCAAGCATAAGTACGGCAAGACCAAGAAAGCCACCAATATAAATATAAAAGCCAGGAGCCTCCTGCCATAAAAATAGCAGCCCTTGAAGAAAACTGGAATTGCTACCCGTACTGCTCAAATAGAAAATGCTGAATATTCCAACCGGACAGCACAGTAGCAGATATCCAGTTGCGCGCATGATCGGGCTGGCTTGATGAAACAGGATATTTTCTGGCGCATTCATGGCTTATTTTAATGATCAGAAAGCGTATTGCCTCAATGAGCTTAGGTAATCCGTAGCCAAAAAGAAAGGCCCTTTCGGACCTTGCTTTTTAGCCTAATCAAGCTTATTCCACTGATTTTTCAATATTTTCAATGAGCAGTTTCTTGCCGATCGGAATTTGTCGAGGTAATTTCTCTTCTGGAATAATGCGCTGCAAGTCAATGATCAGCAACCCATTTTCATAGTCTGCCTGTTGTACCTCAATATACTCATCTAGGCGTAAAGACAATTTAAACGCGCGTCGTGCAATTCCTTTGTGCAGGAATTCGATAGCGTTATTGTCCTGATTTTCAGGTTGCCCCAAGATGGTCAGCAACCTGTTTTCCAGACGAATGTCGAGTTCTTCCTGACGAAAACCCGCAGTTGCCACCACGATGCGGTAATTATTCTCACCATGCTTTTCGATATTATACGGCGGATAATTCGGTGTATCGCTTTGCATGGCGTAATCAATAAAGTCATTCAGGCGATCAAAACCAATACTACGACGAAACAAGGGATGAAGATTTAAGTTACTCATGATTAGAACCTTCTCATTTAAGTAAAGTTATAAAAACAAGAAAATAAGATCTGTCAGGTGAGGCATCTACAGTGCAGAAGACTGACTTAATTCTTATGCAAAAATAAATATGTGTATGTGGCTGAAATTTTCAAGATATCCAATATAAAAAATATAAAATTTTAATAATATATTGATTTTTATTATAAAATAATTTTTATCTCTAGGCTTGTTGTTTCCTTCTAAATCCTCTATGTTGGAGACATCATCGCACGTGACAAGTGCAGGGAGTATTAAAAGAAAATGATCGATTTATATTACTGGGGCACTCCGAATGGCCACAAAATCAGTATAGCCTTGGAAGAAATGGGGCTGGAATATCAAATTATTCCCATCAATATTCTAGAAAATGATCAGTTCCAGTCCGATTTTCTGGCTATTTCTCCCAACAATAAAATCCCAGCAATCGTTGATCAGAATGGGCCGAATGGTCAGCCGATTTCAATCTTTGAGTCAGGCGCGATCTTGCAGTATCTGGGTCGAAAAACAGGTTTGTTTTATCCAGTTGATGAAGTAAAGCGTGTTCAGGTGGAACAATGGCTGATGTGGCAAATGGGCGGTCTGGGACCAATGCTCGGACAAAATCATCACTTTAGCCGTTTTGCGCCTGAGCGGATTGCTTATGCAACAGATCGTTATGTCAATGAAAGCAAACGTCTGTATGGTGTGCTGAATAAACAGCTGGTCGGGCAGGAGTATGTGGCTGGCGAATACTCGATTGCCGATATGGCGATATTTCCGTGGTTATTGCGATATGACTGGCAGCAGATCAACCTGGAAGATTATCCTGAGGTTTCCAAATATATTGATCGCTTGAATGCACGTCCTGCAGTTCAGAAAGCGCTGGCGATACAGGTCAGTTAAGCTGTAGCCTTTATGCTAAAATAGTCTTAAGCAAATAAAGCCACCCTTACGGTGGTTTTTTATTGGATGGATATATGAACGATTTTCTTCTGAACTTTACCAAGATTATTGAAAGCAATACCCGAATTTACTGGAGTATCCTCTTTGGAATTGCTGCATGTTTGGTGCTTTATATTGCTGAAATTGTGCATATTGATCAGGTGATTGCAGCCTTGAATACCAAAGATCAGCAAATTCTCCGTGCAGCGATTGAACCCATTACTCAGCAGTATAAAGGGGGGCGGATTATTGTCATGGTAGCAGCAGTAATTTGGTCGAGTTGGGAATACAGCAAAGCCAAGAAAAAGTTGGGTTTGAGCCGTTAATAGCTGTATGAGTCTGTTGCTGCTATTTCTGTCGGCCTTTGGTGCAGCGACCTTATTGCCTTTACAGTCTGAAGCTGTTTTGCTGGGGCTTTTAGTGCAGAACAAGCAGCATGCAGTGCTGTTAATTGCGGTGGCCAGTCTGGGGAATATTCTGGGGTCGTGTGTGAACTGGTATCTGGGCCTCAAGATTGAACATTATAAGAATAAAAAGTGGTTTCCGGTTTCGGCAGACAAGATGCTCAAGGCGCAAACGACCTATCAGAAATATGGTTACTGGTCTTTACTGCTGAGCTGGGTGCCTATCATTGGTGATCCGATTACCCTGATTGCGGGACTATTAAAAGAAAACTTCGCCCGTTTTCTGCTGATGGTCAGCATCGCTAAAATTGGACGTTATCTGTTTGTCTATGCGGCCTTTGCCTTGTTCTAAGCCTGAAGCTATTTTCTTGATTCAGTCTTGGATATTATTTCAGAGCGAAATCATTCTTTAAATTCGCTTATTGGGTGAAGATGCTTTTGTTTTAAACAAAGATGCTTTAGAATACTCGCTCCCTTACCTGCAGGTCGTTTTGTAATGGTGCAAACGAGCCGAACAGGTGTTCAAAAGAGGTTGTTATGCCTAAGATGAAAACTCGCCGTGGTGCAGCTAAACGCTTTAAAGCGACTGCTAACGGTTTTAAGCGTAAACAAGCGTTTAAACGCCACATTTTGACCAAAAAATCTGCTAAGCGTATTCGTCAATTGCGCGGCTGTGTAATGGTTCACGTAAGTGACGTTGCTTCAGTTCGTCGTATGTGCCCGTACATCTAAGGAGATTATAAATGGCTCGTGTAAAACGTGGTGTACAGGCTCATCGCCGTCACAAAAAAATTCTTGCTCGCGCTAAAGGTTACTATGGTGCTCGTTCACGCGTTTACCGCGTAGCGTTCCAGGCGGTAATCAAAGCTGGTCAATATGCTTACCGTGACCGTCGTCAGAAGAAACGTCAATTCCGCGCTTTGTGGATTGCACGTATCAACGCTGGTGCTCGTCAAAATGGTTTGTCGTACAGCCGTATGATCGCTGGCTTGAAAAAAGCTCAAGTGATTATCGACCGTCGCGTACTTGCTGACATCGCTATGCATGACGCAGTTGCGTTTGCTGCTTTAGCTTCTAAAGCTAAAGATGCATTGGCTGCATAAGTCTTTATGACTTGAAAAAGACCGCTTTTAGCGGTCTTTTTTTATGCTTAAATAAAAGTAGTCATTTTAAATATTATTTAAAAATCAGTATTGTAAATCCTATATTTTTTAGTCATTGTTAAACTGCATAATCAAAAATAAGGCTTAAAAATAATGATTCGACTTGCCACTCAACAGGATGTTCTGCCGATTGCCCAAGTGCACGTACAAAGCTGGCGTGAAAGCTATAAAAACATCATCAAACAAGAAATTCTCGATAAGTTGAGTGTAGAACAAAGAACCGCTTTGTGGCGTTCTGTGCTTGAACAGGAAAATCGACGGGTATTTGTCTATGAAGAAAATGCTCAGGTGCTGGGCTTTGCTGCTTTCAATTTTCCGGTAGATGCACCCATCAGTGAATTGAGAGCACTTTATTTGCTTCAAAATATTAAAGGTCGCGGCATTGGACGTGATTTGGTTCAATTGGGTCTGGGCTTAAGTCGAGAAAAATCCTATCAGCATATGCAATGTAGCGTATTGAACCTGAATTCCAGTCGTTATTTTTATGAAAAGACCGGCGCCTATTTTGTCAGTGAAGGAGATGCCAGTGATCTGGGTGAGAATCTTAAAGATTTATATTATCAGTGGGACATTTAATTTTTGAAGACTCTGGGCAAGCTGGCTCAACGTAGAAAAATCTAAACCCTGGAAAAAGACGATGGGAAATAAATCAGCCCTTGCACTGTAGGGCTGATTTATCCTTTTATCTCAATATCTCCACCAGTCAATCAAAAGGGCATTTCCGGGCGATCAGCATAAATAACAGCTTTGGTCTCATTCCGACAATGCTGCAATTTTCAGACAGCTGCTTGACCTTAATTCCATCATAGGTTGGATAATCAAAACCTATCACAAAATCTTCAGCATTATTTCAAGCTGATGTCTGCTCCTGAGTATCAACGTCTCTATTGAATTCTGCCCGGGATGTAAGCTTTTCTGGCAAAATGTTAAAGGCCGAAATAGTAGCCAATCAGACAGATAATCACGGTAATCACAATTAAGGTCAGCACATTTGCAGACGAACTGGATTTTCCTGGGTCCTGAGGTTTTTCTGCTTTAGAAATTTTTGGTGAGCGGTCTTCGGTACTCATACCCACAAATGGATCAGGCGCAACTTTAGGTGTTAGCTGTGCCGTTTTATAGTGGTTGGCGACTTTGCTGATGAATTTAGCACTTAAATCATCAATTTTTTGCGAAAAATGTCGCAGGTTAAGTTGCTGCTCCGGGCTGAGTACTTCGCCATCTGCACGATAGGGATGCTGGATTTTTGTTTGAATAAAGTCATTTAAGGCGTCTAGGCGGTACAAAGTCTGGTGAGCATAATCCGCTGAATAGTCAGTGGGAATTAAGGCCAAATGACTTTCGTTATCGGCCTGAATGGCAGGCATGGTGCCGTAATAGGGCAAATTGGTATACGCTGGTTCGGTAAAATCTTGGGCAAGGCTACTTTCAAACAGTTCATGATCGGTATAAGCCTGGATATCATCCCAGTTTGGGGCTTCCAGATCGACATCAATGCGCTTGGCCAGTTTAGGATTTAACTCATAACACCAGAAAGTTTCATGGCGTAAAGGGGACTGCTGTGATTTAGGAGCTTCGTAATCATTGTCTGCGCTGTACCATTCAGGCAGTTCCTTGCCGATGATCCAGGCTGTTTTGGTTTTGGCACCATGACTGACAATAAAATGCGCCAGTGGTAATAGCTCGACATTGGCATTCGGATTTTTTTCATCAATCAGTAAATCAGAGCGATGCAAGCTCAGTCGGCGTACGCCTTGTTTTTTCAGGCCTTCCAGCCAGATCTGAAAATGCTGAGCCAGCAGGTGTTGTGACATCAGATCCCGAAAGGCAAACTGATGCTGATTAAAAATGGCATGTTGAATCCAACGATTGAAACTCAGGCCCTGAGACAAATATTCATTGCCATAAGTGACCAGGGTCAGTTGCTGTTTCCAAATTTGATCGAGTGCCATAGTGATTTGATCTGATTGATATTGTGTTTATCTTATACTTTTTATATTTAATCATGCCAATCTAATTTTCCTTAAAACGCATCTTCATCAAAGTGTCTAAAAACTGTTAGAATATGGGGTTTTTAAAATATTTTTTAACCTGTTGCTTTGAGAGTTACTATGTCACTGGAAGCCCTGACCACTGAAGCGCTCGCTGCGATTGCAGCAGCTCAAGACCTTGCTGCACTTGATCAAGTACGAGTGCAATTTACGGGGAAAAAAAGCCAGCTCGCGGAACAATCTAAGTCGCTTGGTAAAATGGATCCTGAAGAACGTAAAGTCTTCGGCGCACAAATCCATGCTGTACGTGAAACCATTACCGCTGCATTGACATCACGTCAGGCAGAACTGCATAAAGCTGCCTTAGAACAAAAACTGGCAAGCGAAACCATTGATATTACTTTACCAGGTCGTGGTCAGCAGGTGGGCAGTATCCATCCAGTGACCCAAGTGCAAGAGCGTATTTGCCAGTTCTTTACCAAGGCAGGTTTTACGGTTGCAACAGGTCCTGAAGTTGAAGATGACTATCACAACTTTGAAGCACTGAACATTCCAGGTCATCACCCAGCGCGTGCTATGCATGATACTTTCTATTTTGATGTGAACCATTTGCTGCGTACGCATACGTCTGGTGTGCAGATTCGTACCATGGAAACCCAGCAGCCACCAATCCAGATCGTGTGTCCAGGCCGTGTTTACCGTTGTGATTCGGATCAAACCCACTCGCCGATGTTCCATCAGATCGAAGGTTTATACGTGGCTGAAAATACCAGCTTCGCGGAACTGAAAGGTTTGCTGATTAACCTGCTGAACGAATTCTTCGAAAAAGATTTGAAAGTACGTTTCCGTCCATCTTATTTCCCGTTCACCGAGCCAAGTGCGGAAGTGGATATTATGGATGAACGGGGTCGCTGGCTGGAAGTACTGGGCTGCGGTATGGTGCATCCGAATGTGCTGCAAGCTGCAGGCATTGATCCTGAAAAATACAAAGGCTTTGCTTTTGGTCTGGGTGTTGAACGTTTTGCAATGCTGCGTTATGGCGTGAATGACTTACGTATGTTCTTCCAAAACGATGTGCGTTTCTTACGCCAGTTTGCTTAAAAACAAATTTATACCTCTCCCTAACCTCTCCTAAAAGGAGACGGGTGTCTAGATATGACATAGGGCTCTCCCTCTTTGGAAGAAAGTGGGAGTTAGAGGGGATTCTAGAGATTTGAATTACAGGTTTTATATCAATGAAAATTAGCGAAAATTGGCTACGCACATGGGTCAACCCAGCCATCGATAGCGAAAAACTTTCTGATCAATTGACCATGTTGGGTCTGGAAGTCGATGAGCTTGCACCTGCAGCTAAACCCTTTACTGGTGTAGTGGTTGGTGAAGTCCTGACAGTAGAACAACATCCTGATGCAGATCGCTTGCGTGTGACCACTGTCAATATCGGTTCAGGTGAGCCACTGCAAATTGTATGTGGTGCGCCAAACGTACGTGCCGGCATGAAAGCGCCAGTTGCGACCATTGGTGCAGTACTTCCAGGCGATTTCAAAATCAAGAAAGGCAAGCTACGTGGTATCGAGTCACAAGGTATGCTGTGCGGCGCTTCAGAAATTGATCTGGAAGATAAAATCGACGGTCTTTTAGAGCTGCCTGCAGATGCACCAGTGGGTATGAACATTCGTGAATATCTGGATCTTGATGACAACGTGATTGACATCAGCATTACGCCGAACCGTGGGGACTGCTTCAGTATTCGCGGGATCGCACGTGAAATTGGGGTGATCAACCAATTGCCAGTGACTGCCCCTGAAATTAAAGAAGTAGCTGCGACTATTAGCGACGAAAAGAAAGTCGTTGTGTCGACTGAAGGCTGCCCACGCTACTTGGGTCGTGTGATCAAGAACGTCAATACCAAGGCTGTGACTCCTGTATGGATGGAGCGAGCATTGGCTCGCTCTGGTATTCGTCAGCACAGCATTCTGGTAGATATTACCAACTATGTGCTGATGGAGCTGGGTCAACCGCTACATGCATTTGATGGTGGTAAAGTGCAAGGTGCGGTACATGTACGTCAAGCGACAGAAGCTGAAAAGTTAGTTTTGCTCAATGAACAAGAAGTTGAACTCAACGAAAAAGTGATGGTGATTGCAGATGATGAAAAAGCATTGGCCATTGCTGGTATTATGGGCGGCTTGTCTTCAGCAGTCAGCGATGCAACCACTGAAATTTTCCTGGAATCTGCATTCTTCGCGCCACTGCATATTGCCGGTCGTGCGCGTAGCTTTGGCCTGCATACTGATGCTTCTCAGCGTTATGAACGTGGTGTCGATTTTGAATTACCATTGATCGCTATGCACCGCGCATCACAATTGATTGCGGAACTTGCGGGCGGTGAGTTCGGGCCAATTACAGTTGCCGAAAATGCAGCCCTATTGCCAACACGCGACGCAATTGAGTTGAATCAAGCCCAAGTTGATCAACTGCTAGGTTATAGTGTTGACTCAGCGTTCATTACTGATGCTTTAAGCCGTTTAGGTTGTGAAGTTACAGTAAAAGCAGAAGGCGAGTGGTCTGTAGTGCCGCCATCACATCGTTATGATATGGTGATTTACCAAGACTTGATTGAAGAAGTCGCTCGTATTCATGGTTATGACAATATTCAAATCAGTTTGCCTGTGATTGATGTGAAGCTGGCCAAATATCAAGATCAATTCGAATTGGGCCAACTTCGTCAAACCGCGGTAACTTTGGGTTACCAAGAGGCAATCAGTTTTAGTTTTGCAGACCTAAAACTTGAAAAGCAACTTAATTCTCATGTGAAACCTTTAGCATTAGCGAATCCAATTTCAAGTGATTTAGCGGTAATGCGTTCAACCTTGCTCTCTAGCCTGATTCCTTGTGTTCAATACAATATCAATCGTCAGCAAAGTCGGGTACGTTTCTTCGAGCTAGGTCTGCGTTTTGACTATCAAGAAGCGAACAGTATTCATGATTTAAAACAGATTCCAACCTTTGCCCTGATTGCAACGGGTGCACGTACCCCTGAGTCTTGGCATGGCAAGGCACAGCCAATGGACTTCTTTGACTTTAAGGGCGATATAGAGGAAATTCTGGCTGCTGGTCGTGTCAAAGTGGAATATATACGTTCAGAGCGTAGCTGGTTGCATCCAGGACAATCCGCAGAGATTCTCGTGAATGGTCAATCAATTGGTTACTTGGGTCGTTTACATCCCTCACTTGAAGACGAGCTTGATCTGGCAACCACATGGGTAGCAGAATTGGATCAAGCGGCTGTTTTGCAAACTTATGTATCTAATTTTACAGAATTATCACGTTTTCCATCGGTTCGACGTGATATTGCTCTTTTAATTAATGATAAGATTAATGTTAGCGAAATTCAGGGACTTATCGAAAAAACAGGCGGAGAGCTTTTAGACTCAACTTGGTTGTTCGATGTGTACACTGGACAAGGAGTAGAAGAAGGGAAACGCTCACTGGCATTTGCACTTCTCTGGCAGCATCCAAGCCGTACACTGGAAGATGCTGAAATTAAATCAGGTATGGATAATATCCTTCAAGTGTTAGAAAACACTTACCAAGCGACATTGAGGGCTTCATGACAGCACTAACTAAAGCAGAAATGGCTGATCATTTAAGTGAGCTCACGAGTTTAAACCGTCGTGAAGCAAAACAAATGGTTGAGTTGTTCTTCGATGAGATTAGCCAGGCGCTAATCTCAGGCGAGCAAGTAAAACTTTCGGGTTTTGGTAATTTTGAGTTGCGTGACAAGCGTCAACGTCCAGGCCGTAACCCGAAAACGGGTGAAGAGATTCCGATTTCTGCACGCCGTGTAGTGACCTTCCGTGCGGGACAGAAGTTTCGTCAACGTGTGGGAAATGAGCAGATCAACTGATCTGCTTTTTTTAAATTCTGCTATTTTTTAAATTTCAGTATTTAAAATAAAAAAAGAGAGCCCAAGGCTCTCTTTTTTTATACTGAATAATCTAAAAGATTATTGAGCAGCAGCTTCAGAAGCAGCAGTAGCGTCAGCAGCAGCGTCAACAGCAACAGCAGCAGCAGCGTCAGCTTCAGCAACAGCAGCAGTTTCAGAAGCAGCAACTTCAGAAGTAGATTCTACAGCAGCAGCGTCAGCAGCAGCTTCAGCTTCAGATGCAGCTTCTACAGCTTCAGATGCAGCTTGGTTAGCGTCAGCAGCAGCGTCGTCAGCTTTTTTAGCACAACCAACGAAAGCTAAAGTAGTAGCAACTGCAGCAGCAATAGCGATTTTTTTGAATAACATGGCATCACTCTCTAAAAATTGAGATTAAAAAAAACCTAAGTTAGTCTGTTAAGTGCTTTTATTATTCCTAATTATGTTAGGTACTAACAATGCAGGAGCAGTCTAACTGGTCTGCAAATATGCTATCACTGCGCCTTTTTAAATGCTACTAGCAAGGCTTAAAAAAGTACTGAAATATGCTAAAAAGTAAGAAGTTTTTAACAGAAAATAACAATGGAATGAAACATTTAGATTGGAGAAAGGCTTGGTAAGTTTTTAAAAGTTATACAATTTTTAATCTGATTATTTTATTAATCAAAAACTTAAAAATAAGTTTACATAAATAGAGCTCGATTGTTTCATTGTGTAATTCATGTCAACTTAAAAAAGGCCACCGCTTAGGTGACCTTTCATTTGAAATTTTAATTTGAAGCTTTACGTTTCATCTGATCAAAGAAATCATCATTGGTTTTGGTTTCTTTCATACGGTCCAGCAAGAATTCCATTGCCGCCAATTCATCTTGCGTATGCAGCAGCTTACGCAGAATCCAGACCTTACGAAGATTATCTTCTGACATCAGGCGCTCTTCACGACGAGTACCAGATTTCTTGATGTTCATTGCAGGGAAGACGCGTTTTTCAGCAATACGGCGATCAAGGGTAATTTCCTGGTTACCTGTACCTTTGAATTCTTCGTAGATCACTTCATCCATTTTACTACCAGTTTCAATCAGGGCAGTAGAAATGATGGTTAGAGAGCCACCTTCTTCAATATTACGTGCCGCACCAAAGAAACGTTTGGGACGTTCTAGGGCATGTGCATCCACACCACCGGTTAATACCTTACCTGATGAAGGGATCACGGTATTATAGGCACGTGCCAGACGGGTAATTGAGTCAAGCAGAATCACCACATCTTTTTTATGCTCAACTAGACGTTTCGCTTTTTCAATGACCATTTCTGCAACCTGAACATGGCGCGCAGGTGATTCATCAAAGGTAGAAGCCACGACTTCACCGCGAACCGTACGTTCCATTTCGGTTACTTCTTCTGGACGTTCATCAATTAACAGAACGATCAGGATGACTTCAGGATTATTGCGAACGATCGATTGAGCAATGCTTTGCAGCAGCATGGTTTTACCGGCTTTCGGCGGAGCCACAATAATTGAACGTTGGCCTTTACCAATCGGTGCGACTAAGTCGATCACACGCGTGGTTAAATCTTCAGTGGTACCATTGCCTAATTCCATCACCAACTGTTCAGTCGGGAATAATGGCGTAAGGTTTTCAAACAGAATCTTGTTACGTGAGTTTTCAGGAGTGTCGTAGTTAATCTGGTTGACTTTAAGTAAGGCAAAATAACGTTCGCCTTCTTTTGGTGGACGAATGGTGCCGGTAATGGTGTCGCCAGTGCGTAGGTTAAAACGACGAATTTGAGAAGGGCTGACATAGATATCGTCAGGGCCTGCTAAATAAGAACCTGCGGCTGAGCGTAAAAAGCCAAAACCATCTGACAAAATTTCTAGAACGCCATCACCAAAAATCTCTTCGCCATTCATTGCATGACGTTTTAAGATGGCAAAAATAATGTCTTGCTTACGGTTACGGGCCATACCTTCAAGGCCCATAAACTCGGCAATCTTGATGAGTTCGCCAATCGGTTTTTTCTTGAGTTCGGTTAAATTCATAGGTGGTCAGATAGAATCAAAGTTCTGAGGTACAGGTTGGAAAGGGAGTAACATTCGGCCGCATACAAGCATTCAAACGAAAGCCATTGAATTTGAAAAAGAACAATTCAGAGATCTGTTTGAGTGTTTCAAAGAAAAATGTGAAAAACAATTTCTATTGCCGAGCGGCATCTTATGTAATGTGTCTTGTAAGAAATTGGCAGGATTTAGGATCCTTTATCTCTTGAGTAGCAAATATAAGAGAAAATGCTGACTTTGTCAATTTATAGCCGAAAAAAATACGCGAGCATAAGTCGCGTATTTTTTTACTAAAAAATGATCTGCTTAGATATTGTCATCAATAAATGCAGTCAGTTTAGATTTTGGTGCAGCACCGACTTGAGTCGCAACAACTTCACCATTTTTGAACATTAGCAAAGCCGGGATGTTACGAATGTTGAAATTTACAGCAGTTTGTTCGCAAGAAGTTACGTCAACTTTCACGATTTTAACCTTGCCTTGATATTCATCAGCAAGTACTTCTAGTACAGGTGCAATTGCTTTACATGGTGCACACCAACCTGCCCAGAAGTCGACCAGTACAGGAACGTCTGATTGAAGAACGTCTGCTTCGAAGTTTTCGTCAGTAGTGTTTACGATGTTGCCAGACATGGAATGTGCTCCAGATTAATATTTTAAAGATAACTAATTATTAGTATTACATAGCCATCTTTAACAATGTAGGGGAATCTGTAAATTTTCAATGCTTAATGTTATTTTGTCTAATGGATGATCACGATAGTGATGATCGTGTCTCACTATTGTTCCCGATGCATAAAAAGAATAAGGCATAAAAATGTCGTTACAAATGGCTTTTAAATTGCATGCATGTGAATTACTCTAAGCACAATTCGTTAAAGGTTTATTTCTGGAATGTCTGACTTTTTGATTGATGAAGAATTACTTGCTGCCATCGATATGGGATCAAATAGCTTTCATTTGGCCATCGCTCGGGTGGATCATGGCGAAGTGAAGAAAGTGGCATCAATGTCAGAAAAAGTTCAGCTTGCCGCAGGACTAGACGAAAATAAAAATTTAACGGAAGCCGCACAGCAACGCGGTTTGGCCTGTCTGGCCCGTTTTGTCGGGCGTTTAGGTGCGGTTCAGCCGAACCGCTTGCGGATCGTGGCAACAAATGCTCTAAGGCAAGCCAAAAATGGCCATGAGTTTATCCAGAAAGCCGCAGAAATTTTGCCGAAACCGATCGAAATTATTGCCGGCCGTGAGGAAGCCCGCCTGATTTATCTGGGGGTATCGCATACCATGGCCAATAGGGGCCGTCGTCTGGTGGTTGACATCGGCGGTGGTTCGACTGAGCTGATTATCGGTGAAGAGTTCGAGCCTATTTATACTGAATCAGTACAGATGGGCTGCGTAGCCTTTACTAAGGCCTATTTTCAGGATGGGGAAATCAGTGCCAAAGCTTTTGACAAAGCAGTCACTGCGGCACGTAAAGAAATTTCCGGAATTGCCAATACCTATAAATCTGCCGGTTGGGATGCTGTCGTCGGATCGAGTGGTACAATTAAAGCCTGCCGCCAAATCTGTATTAATATGGGATGGAGCAATGATCGCGAACAGCTGACGCGAGAAGGCCTGGAAAAGCTTAAAGATAAGCTGCTCAAATATAAATATGTCTCGGATATGGAATTCGAAGGTCTGAAAGAGGATCGCCGTGCAGTTTTGCCGGCAGGAATTGCCATTTTATATGCGGTCTTTGATGTGCTGGATATTGAGTATCTGACTTATTCTGATGGGGCATTACGTGAAGGTGTCATGTATGACCTGTTAGGCCGTTTCAAACATGAAGATATCCGTGATCGTTCAGTCCATGCCCTGATTGGTCGTTATAATGCCGATGCCAAGCAGGCAGAACGTGTGGTACAAACGGCGCAAAAACTGTTTGATGATGTCGCGGCTGATCTTGGCCTGAATAGTGATGATAGTGACCTACTCCGTCGAGCCGCGTATCTCCATGAAATCGGTCTGGCGATTAGTCATAGTGGTTACCATCGTCATGGTGCCTATTTATTGCAGCATTCTGACATTGCCGGTTTTTCACAGGTTGATCAGAATCATTTGTCACATTTGGTCGCGCATCATCGGCGTAAATTGCGCACTGATGCCAAGCATGACGTGATGAAAGTGGGTGGAACTAAACTTTTACAGCTGTGTTTACTGCTTCGTCTGGCGGTTTTGGTCAATCACAGTCGTAGCGATGAGATGCTTCCTGCCATTGAACTCAAGGTCAAGAATGCGCAACAATGGCAGCTCAGTATTTCGGGTGATGCCAAACAATGGCCATTATTGATTGCTGAACTGCATGATGAACAGTTGCAGTTTAAAAATTGGGAGATTGAGCTCTCGGTTCTATCTGAACAATTTGTTAATTAATACCTTTATAGGGATGAAAACGGTTGACCTATGAAAAATAAAGCTACCCCATCAAAAGCATGGACGACAGTACAGATTGCTCGTCATCCGGAACGTCCACAATTTCTGGACTATGTTGGTGAAATATTCACTGAATTTGATGCTTTACATGGTGACCGTCTCTATGGTGATGATGGTGCAATGATCGGTGGCCTGGCTCGTTTCGATGGACAGCCAGTGATGATCGTAGGTCAGCACCGTGGTCGTAGTACCCGTGAAAAATTACAGCATAATTTTGGCATGAGTAATCCGGAAGGTTACCGTAAAGCACAACGTCTGCTAGATATGGCAGAACGTTTTAATCTGCCTGTTTTCACCTTTATTGATACCATGGGTGCTTACCCGGGTGTAGGTGCAGAAGAACGTGGTCAGGCTGAAGCCATTGCAACCAGTCTGGCGCAACTGTCTAACCTGAAAGTACCTGTAATTGCGACTGTCCTGGGTGAAGGAGGTTCAGGTGGTGCACTCGGTATTGGCGTAGCTGACCGTGTGGTAATGCTCTCTCATAGTATCTATTCGGTAATTTCACCGGAAGGTTGTGCCTCCATTCTATGGAAGACTGCAGAAAAAGCGGAACAGGCCAGTGAAGCCTTAGCCTTGACTGCAGAAAAACTGCAGAAGATGGGTATTGTAGAATATGTGGTGGATGAGGGTGAAGGTGCTCATTTAAATCCGGATCAGGTCATGAACAGCTTGAAAGCGGTACTGAAAGAAGCCTTAAATGAACTGCAAGCTATGGAACCACAAGCACGATGCGAAGCACGTTACCAGCGTTTAATGAAGTTTGGCAGCGACAATTTAGGTCTGGCATCTTAAAGCAGCTGCAGGAGTTTCCTGCAGGAACAAAATTTCTCATCGGATGCAGTGGCGGCGTAGATTCTATGCTGCTTCTGCATCTGATGTTTTTTTTATGCCCGGGAAAAATTCGGGCAATCTATGTGGATCATCAGCTGCAAAGTATCAGCAGGGCATGGGGCACTTTTGTCCAGCAGCAGTGTCAGCAACTGGATATTCCCTGCATCCTCCAGCCTGTTCATGTGGCTCATGGCAACCTGGAACAGCAAGCGCGTAATTCACGTTATCAGGCCTATCTACAACATTTACAGCAAGATGAAATTCTGGTGCTCGGACATCATCAGCAGGATCAGGCGGAAACCTTGATGCTGCGTCTATTATCGGGTGCCGGTATAGATGGTCTGGCTGCAATGAAACAGCTGGATATACGTGAAAATCTCACGATTTGGCGGCCACTGCTGGATGTTTCCCGTGAGCAGATTTGCCAATGGGCATCGGGTCTGAATGTTCAGAATATCGAAGACCCGACCAATCAGGACATACATTATGACCGGGCTTGGGCCCGTCAAACTCTTTGGCCGATGTTAAGTGAACGTTATCCTAAAATGCAGTCTGCCCTGGTACGTACCAGCGAGCTGATGCAGGATGCACAGCATATTCTGCAGGAAGTGCTGGAGCAGGATTTAAAATGCTGTGGCAATGCCGAAAGTCTGAATTTATCTGCATTTTTAAACCTATCTAAAGCCCGGCAGCGCCAACTACTTTCTGTCTGGATGAAAGGAGAAGGGCAATATCGTCCTTCTCTAGAAATGGTTGAGCGAGTACAGAATGAAGTAATTGCGGCAAAACTGGATGCGCAGGCAGCTTTACATTGGCAAGGCTTTTATTATGTGCGTTATCAGCAGCAGTTGCATCGTTTAAAAGCTGAGGTCTATCGGGCGGATCAGCAACCGAAGCTAGCGGAACAGCAGATTATTTTACGTGAACAGGATCAGATCCAGCTGCCTTCAGGACAATTTAAGATTCAAACAGCTACTTTCGGATTATCTGCCGCCTTATTCGGTCAACGCTTATATTTGCGCACACGCAAAGGCGGGGAGAAAATTCATCTGCATGGCCGGATTGGACACTGGCCTCTGAAGAAAGCCATTCAGGAAGCGCAAATATTTCCATGGACTCGGCATACTATTCAAATATTAAGCACAGATAATGTTATGCTAGGCGTGTTTACACCTAAAGGATTTTGGTTAGCTCAATCTGCATATTGTGAAGCAGGGGGGTGGCTACCCATTTCGGTTTCTTCAACTTTAGAATTCAACGACGAGCATTAAACATGAGTGCAGCTTTAAATTGTAATATTGGCTTTATTGGTGGCGGTAATATGGCTCAAGCCTTGATTGGCGGGCTGATTTCACGGGGATTGCCACCAACACGTATTACAGTTTCTGATCCGGTCGAGAAAGTACGTTCACTGCTTGCAGAAAAAGAAGTGAATGTCACCGATGATAATCGTGCTGCCATCAAAAATGCGGATATTGTCGTGTTTGCAGTCAAACCACAGGTATTAGCTGAGGTATTGAAACCATTACAGGGTTTGCTGGACGGCAAGCTGATTATTTCGATCGTTGCGGGTGCCGAGATTGCAACATTGTCTGCACTATTGGGGACTGACCGTATTGTCCGTGTCATGCCAAATACACCAGCACTCGTACAAACCGGTGCACATGGTCTATTTGCTAAAGATGAAGTAAAGGCAGAAGATCGTGAGCTGGCGAGTCAGGTTTTAGCTTCTACCGGCCTGACAATTTGGGTAGACTCTGAAGCTCAGATTGATGCGGTCACTGCAGTATCTGGTTCGGGACCTGCTTATTTTTTCTATATGATGGAAAGTATGATTCGTGCTGGCAAGAATTTAGGTCTGGATGAAAAAGTAGCCACAGCACTCACTTTGCAAACGGCTTTGGGGGCGGCACAAATGGCCATCACCAGTTCAAATACACCGGCTGAGCTACGTAAAAACGTCACCTCTCCAAATGGAACGACTCAGGCAGCACTAGAAGTGTTCGACCGTGCGCAAATTTCTCAGAATATTCAGGCAGCACTTGCTGCTGCGCAAAAACGCAGTCAGGAACTGGCTCAAGAGCTCAGTGAAAGCAGCAAATCTTCAGTTTAATTTTTAGGAAAGTTCAAGTATGGGTGCAAATTCTGCGCTAATTTTTGGCATTATCATTAACGTCGCGATTTTGCTCGTATTCTTCCGCTTTTTAATGCAATTGGCTGCGGTAAGTCCTTACAATCCCGTCGTTCTGTCTACCGTCAAAGCAACCAAAATTGTAGATGTATTCGGGCGTATTTTCCCGACGATGGGCAAAGGGCGGGTTAATACTGCGGCATTGGCACTTTTAGTGGTGCTGTATTTGCTGAAAATTTTCGGCATGATGTATCTGTCGGGTGGCATGCCGAATGGTCCTGTGCATTTGCTCATTCTGACTTTTGTCACCATGATGCAGGATTTGATCCGTTTCTGTCGTTACTTGATTTTCGCTACCATTATTTTAAGCTGGGTGGTGATGTTTACCCAATCCCGTTCACCTTATATTGAAGTAGTTCAGGAACTTGCCGAGCCATTACTGGCACCTTTCCGCCGGATTATGCCGAATATGGGCATGATTGACCTGTCTCCAATCCTGGCAATTCTGGCCTTGATTGTGATTGAAATGATCATGAACCAGGTGGCAATTGTATTGTTAACTGGTTTTTAATCTGAATGAAAAGAAAAGGACGCTGAGGCGTCCTTTTTTATTTGCTCCTTCCTTTAGAAAAGGGAGGTTGGGAGGGATTTGTTAAACTTCCCAAACCGTGAACAAGTTTTAATCGCTGTACAAGAAGAAGATGGGATATTAACCTCTCCCTAACCCTCTCCTGAAAGGAGAGGGGGATACCTTTAACATAATATTGGTTTTCACTCTCTCTCCCTGTAAGCCCAAAATAGAAATGTCCGGTTTCTCCAAAGTAAAAATGTCCGCTTTTAGAATATGCACTTTTGCAATTTC